>NZ_QMEX01000019.1 GCF_003284925.1 Mycolicibacter senuensis | reverse complement strand
GAGCACTCCAGGTGCCAGCCGGGGCGGCCCCGGCCCCCGGGCGTCGGTTTCGGGCCCACTTCCTCGATGTATCTGGTGAGCAGCGCCTCGGCCTCGGAACGACAGCGCACCGGCTCCCGCCGATCCCGCAGCGCCGAGGAGGAGGCCTCGGAGAGCCAAGCCGCACCCGCGGCAGCCGCCGCGCTCCACGAAGCCCAGCAGCGCCGTCGGCGCCGCCGCACCCAGCAGCACGGGTTCGGCGACGAGTACATGGACATGAACATCGCGGTGTCGCCGGACTTCACCGAGTCGCCGAGCGCATCGGATTCCGGCGCCGGCACGCTGGGCTTCGTCGGCACGGTCGCCGATGCGGGCCGGCGTGCGGCGGGGCTGACCGCCCTCGCCGACGATCGGTTCGGCAGCGGACCGCAGCTGCCGATGATCCCCAGCGGCTGGAGCCAGTCCTGTCGCGCGCAGGGCTGAACCGCAGCCGGTGGGCTAGGTGGTCGGGCCGTGCCAGACGATCTTCGCGAGTTCCTCGCGATCGGCGATGTCGAGTTTGATGCAGGCTCGGTAGATGTGACCTTCGACCGTGCGCACCGACACGGTCAGCCGCTCGGCGATCTGACGATTTGACAGACCACGGGCAATCAGCGCCGCGATCTCGCGCTCGCGGGAGGTCACCGGCAGGGGCCGCGCGGCGGTTCTGATCGCCGGTGTCATCGCCCCGTCGCATTGGGTGGCCAGCCACAGCGCACGCGCCGCCGACTCCGCGCTACGGCGCCGCTGACCGGCACGCTCGTATAGCGGCACCGCCTGCGCGGCGGCGTCCGCGGCGGACAACATCAAACCCGCGCCTTCGAATTCGACACTGACCGCGTCCAGGCCGGACGCTTTGGAGGCGGCGACGGCGTCGGCGTGTCGGGCGTACATGGCCGCGACCGGTCCCTCAATGCGTGTCGCCAATGTCCCCAATCGGCCTGCGACGGTGCGGTCACCGAACCGGGCGGCATGGTGCAGCGCTTCGGCCTCCACCGCGTACTGTCCCGATGTGTGGGCGAGATCCGCGGCGGCGCGGGCCAAGTCGACCGCCGAGCGTTCGCCGCCCTTGGCCGCGGCAAGCCACGCCTTGGCGATCATCACCTGCGGCTCCCACAGCGCCTCGTGCGGGCCGGTGTGCTCCTGGGTGTCGTCGAGGACCCGCTCGGCCTCGTCGACGTTGGTCAGTGCGGCGTACGCGCGCACCAGCAACACCCGTGCGGGTAGCTGCCACGGCAGTGAGGCCTCGGCGTTCAGCGCCGCGATCGCCTGCTCCATCGACGAGATCGCCTCGCGGAATCGGCCGCGATACGTCGCGACCAGACCGGCCATGATCTTGGCGATGGCCCAACCGACGAACTGCTCGGCAGAGGAGAACTGCGTGTAGTCAGCGACCCGCTGATCGGCCAAGTCGAGGTTTCCGAGGTAGGTCAGTGCCAGCACATCGCCGTAGCGCACCATCACCCGCAGCATGCCGTCAGTGGCCTTCTGCTCGGCGCGACACCTGGCGGCGATCGGTTCGAAATCGCCGCCGCGGCCCGCGAGCGGCATGGCGAGTCCCGCACCGAAGGCAGCGAAATCGATGGCCTGCTTGGGGGCTTGAGGGTCCGCCAGCACCTGCTCGGCTGCGGTCAGTCCTTCCTCGATCTGGTTCTGGTGGACCGCCATTGCCGACCCGGTGGCGTCCACGATGAGCTTCAGGGCCGGGTGTTGCACGCGAGTGCGCAACAGCGCCAACAGCTCGGTGGCCTGCGCGATATCACCCATCGACCAGAACAGGATCGACAGCCGCGGGATGCCCCACTGCACGAGTTGCAGCTCATCGAGGTGGGCGGGATCGAAACGGGTGAGGATCTCGTCAGCTTGTACCGGATGCCCCTGCCACAACAGCGCCCGCGACAGGAGCTCGGCGGCGCGCAAACCACCGCCCCGCTCAAAGGCCGCACGTGCCAGCCGCTCCCCAAGCGGGAGATTCGACAGGAAGATCGCATCTTTGGCCGCGCTGACGAGCAGGTCCATTTCGACGATCTGGTCGCTGTCGATACACAAGTGCGCCAGCCGGATGCGGTCCGCCGCCGAATCCAGTTCACGGTCTCGAAGCACCTGCACGATCCGGCCCCGCAGGCTGCGCGACGACGCGGTGCCGACCCGGCGGCGGACGACGTCACCGAATACCGGATGGCTGAACCGCGCGGTGGGGTGCCGACCGTCCTGGGCGACCCGGATCAGGCCCTGCACCTCCGCGGCGTCCACCGCCTCCTCACCGGCCAACTCGCACAGCGCGTCGATGTCGAGTGGTTCGCACAGCGCCAACAGCTTCAATGCGCCGACGACGTCATCGCCGGCGCGGTCGAGACGTTCATCGAGCAATGCCGCCAGGCCGGACGGCACCGTCGTCCGGCCACGCAGCTGCCACACTCCGTTGACTTCGGCCAGGGTCCCCGCATCGACGGCCCCCTCCACCAGGTGGCGCAGGAACAGCGGATTGCCGCCCGTCGATTCCCACATGACGTCGGCGCTGAGCCCCTCGAGCGTCCCACCGAGGACCGATTCGACCAGCGCGACACATTGTTCCTTGGTGAACACCTCGAGTTCGAGCCGTTGCAGGTTCCCGTCCTTCCACAGCGCGGTGACCGCGTCGAGAACCGGTTCGCCGCTACGCACGGTGGCCACCACCCGCGCCGCCCGCTCGACCACGAGCTGGTGCAGCAGGGTGGCCGTCAGTTGGTCCAACAGGTGGGCGTCGTCGACGCCGATAACGGTATCGCCGTTGGCGAGAAGGGATTTGCGCGCCGACATCAGCAGCGCGATCGGGTCACGGGATGCGGACGGCTCCACCCATTGGGCGAACACCCCCAGGGGGATACTGCGCGAGGATTCCGTGCACGCCGCCCAGTGCACCTGCGAGCGCAATGATGCGGTGACGGCACGGGCCAACGTGGTCTTGCCGACTCCCGCGGAGCCCACCAGCACCACGCCGCGACTGTCCTCGTCGCTCAGCGAGGAGCGGATCGCCTCGTATTCCGCGGGGCGATCGAGCAGCCGCCAACCGCCTGCCATGAATTGACAGTGTAAGTCCGCCTTTCCCTCACGTCACCAGGAATTTTCCATTTCGCCGACCGCGTTTTCGCTGCCCTGGCGCAGCGGTGCCGGCGGCCCACCGGCGTCAGTCCGGCAGCTGCGCGATATCGGTCGGTTCGATTCGGGGCGCGGCATTCACGGTGTGGCGGTATTGGCTCGACGCCTCATACACCTGCAGCTTGAGCCGGTTGATGGAGCCGAGGGGCCGGTGATCGGCCAGCGCGCGCCAGGAGTTGAACGACAGCACATCGTCGCCGAAGGCGCGTCGCTCCGGGCTGCACGGATTCTGGCGGGGAAAAGTTATCTTGGCCACCGGCCGGTGCGGCGACGCGGCTTCTGGCCACGCCACCGTGGCGTCTTCGATCGGCATCGTCACGACGTCGGTGCACAGTTGCACGCGCAACTCGTATTCGGCGGCGTTATCGCGGAAGAAGTCGATCATCAGGTCGCGATGGGCGTCCTGGCCGGCATCGCGGGGCACCAGCTGACCCTGCAGGTTTTTCACGGCGTCCGACAGCGGCGCGTAGAGCATCTTCGCGACGTAGTCGCCGTAGCGCAGCGGCGCCGACGAATAGAACGTCTCGCCCAGGATGTGGGTGTTGGCCGCGATGAAAACCGCGAGGTTCGAGGGCAGCCGCACACCGACCTTGGTGGCCGCGGCCAAGACCTCACTGCCCGCCCACAGCACACGGTCCGGCAGCATCGCCAGCACGCGGGCGGTCGGCATTCCCTGCGCCAGGTAGGCATGGGCGTCGGCGAACAAGAACTCGCGGTGGGTCACCATGATGAAATCCTGCGTAGTGGCATCGTCATCGGCCAGGGCGCGCGGTCCGTGCACGCCGAGAACCTTGATGGCAAGTCCGCGGACCCCGCGGATCTGATCGCTGCGCAGCACACCCGAGGTGGTGGAGATCCGCGCGATCACCGGGTAGGTCGCGGGCGCGGCGAACAGTCCCTGCGCCAGTTCCTCGGGGAGGTCGGGATAGACGGTGAGTTCGCCGCGCAGGATCGCATGGCTCTTGGCGTGCGCGTCGCGCAGCCCGTGCTTGAACTTGCGGTAGGCCCGTTCGTTGTTGTGGCGCAGCGAGGCGGTGATCTTGTCGATCACCTCGTTCTCGTCGGATCGTGGCCGCTCCAGGTCTTCGCGGTAGCGCACATAGCTGCGCGGGGTTTCACCGACGGGATGCCAGGGCGCGAAGGGATTGGCCACGCCCTCCAGGGCCGGTGCCAGTGTCGGGAAATGGCGCAGCAGCACGCGACGCATGTCATTGTCGGCGACCCAGTCCAGCCCCGCCGCGGTGTAGACCTCCGGACGGAAGTCGCGGGTGAAGAAGCGGTCACTGGCGAGTCGGCGCGATGCCATCAGGACGAAGATCCGAAACGCGGTGTCACTGAAGCCGAATCCCCTCGGCTTGGGTTCGGCGAAGAGCCCGACCATCAGGTCGACCCGCTCCACGTCGCCGTAGATCTGACGTAGTTCCTCGGCCCACGCCGGGTTGTCGGTCAACTCCTCGAACGACGACACCGGTGCGAGGCGCAGCAGGCGCCGGAACTCGTTATAGCGCGGCACACCCCGCTCACGCACCCTCAAGATGTCGGTGGCCGCCAGGTCGATCAGCGATCCATCCGGGCGCTCGAAGTGCTGCAAGTGCCGCGGGAAGTTGTGCAGCGTGAGGGCCCCGGGGTGGGCGCGACCGAACGAGTAGAAGAGGTCGGCCATCGGTATCTCGCTCAGCCGCTCGCGCACGTGCAGCAGTGTCAGGTCGGGAAACGCGTGTTCGGCCACCACACGGTCATCGGCCGCCGAGCGGAACTGGAAACTGTCGGGGATCAGGGGATGCATCCGGTAGACCGCCACGAACTCCTCGGTGAGCGAGTAGGGAACGCCATGGTGGTTGGTGGGTGACCCGGGTATGCCCTGCAGCACTTCGCTGTCGGTGATGCGCCCGAAGCGACGCCGGAACCGCTCGCCCAGAATCCCGAACCAGTTCGCGCGCATAGCGAACACGGTTGTCGGGTGGGCGATGATGGCCGGGGTCCAATCGATGGTGTGGATCTTGGCGATCAGTGCGGCGTTGACCAGCCGGGCCTTGTCGTAGAGTTCCTGATCACCCAGCTGCGGGTACCGGGCGGCCAGCCGTTCACATATCGCGTTGTGCTCGCGCATGAACAGCGAGTGCAAAAGGGCGAGGCCGACCCAGAAGTTCCCGGCCGCACCGGTCAGGTCCAGGTAGCGCTCCAGCTCGGCCGGCGGTAGCCCCATCTGATCCAGCTTGAGCTGACCCTTGTCGCCGGTGCGCAGCGCAGCACAGAATTCCGGTGTGGAACCGTAGATCTGCGAGGCGTCCCACCAGTGGGTGTCGCCGGTCACGAACGTGGGCGGACCGTCGGCGTCGGGGCTGGGGTCCGGCGCCGCCCGTTTGATCGTCATCGGTCGCTGCGGCCAGGGGTCATGGTCGTGCAGCGGGATCCGCCAGGGCTGCTCGTCGACAGTGCCGTGACTGAACCAGTCGTGCACCTCGAACTGGATCCAGGCGGCGGCCAGCAGGTTGAGCGTGGTCGCCGGCGCAAATTCGTCGCGGCCGAGCAGCTGCCGGCTGATCAACCGCGGATTGGGCTCCAGCAGCTGCGCGGGATCCTCGGGGTAGGTATGCGAAAGCGGAACATTACGGCCGAACCTGCTTCCCACCGAACCCATCAGCGGGTCGTCGACATCGTTATAGGTGCCGTTGAGAGTGCGGGCGCCCAGCCGGTCGCTTTCGGCCGGTGCGTCGTCGGGGGGATGGTCGGCGGGGCCGCGGCCGACGTCGTAAAGGTTGTATGCCCGAAGCTGATTGCGCAGCCCGACCAACACCGCGACCGCCAGCGGCCTGGGCAGCCGGGACCATCCGATCGTGCGGTCGGCCTTTTCGGCGACTCCTGACATGAACCGCGACACTGTTGCCCGCACTTCGATCCCGCCTCTCCGTGGTCATTTGACGCCGATGTTGCGGCTTCGTCAATCGTTGAGCGTCACGTCGGGAAGAACACGAGTAATCGGATACTCCATCTTCGGCGGTTCCGGGCCGCCGGTAGGCCCTTTACCTGTGGATTCGTGGGGATTCGCCACTGAAGACAGGTAGCTCGCCACTCGTGCAGCAGGTGTTGGGCAGCCCTAATTTTTCTCACATCAGCAACCTTCACGATGTGAGGAGAAATCAAAATGTCCGTGTCATCTCAGGCGCACACCGCATCGGTTGATGCGGCCCATCCCGCGCCACCGTCGACGCCCGTCCTCATCACGGAGGGTGAAGTTCTGTTAGGCACGGCCGCGGCGGTTTCATTGCCGCGACCCACTGTGAGCCACCGGCTGATGGCCGCGGTGCGCCGGACGCTGGCCGCACTGCCCAGTCTTCCGCCGCCGGCGCCCTATTACCCGGGCCTGCGTGATTACCTGGAGCCCGCACGCATGGCACGCGAGATGTACCGGCTATGAGCGTCATCGTGGCCGCCTGCGTGGCCGTGCTGATCATGCTCATTTCGGGCGGCGCGCACGAACTGCAGCTGCGGCTCGAGCGTTGGGACTACGAACGCCATTATGAGGACTGAACGGTCGTCATCACCGCGAATCGAGTAGGCGGATATTGCTGTGGATCACGAACATCGGGGTGACAATCACAGAATGTCACCACCGTTGCGCGTCCTGATCCGCTGTCGGGGGCCGCGGCGGGCTCGGGAAGCACGGCCGTGACCGCCGGCGGCGAGTCCCGGGGCCCCCGCAGCCGGCCGATGGTCAGCCAGCTGTTGCTCGCCCCGCCGGAGGAGGTACCGCCGGAGGCCGATCGAGCGGTGCGCTCCGTCGAGCAGGGCCGCCGAGTAGTTCTCGTCGAATTGCGGCTGGGACCGGGTGCGGACCCGCAGGCGGTCCGACACCAGTTCAACGAGTTGTTCGCACACGTCTTTCGGGCGCGTAACCGACCGCCCCGGCCGATTCCCGTCGGCCGGCACTACATGCGGTGCACGCTGGCCCCCGCCGAGGTGCAGCGACTGGTCCAGGGCGGCGCCCGGCCCAGCAGAGCCGCCACCGAACGCGCACTGGCGCTGATTTACCACGTGTGGCCGGATTTCGTGGTCAACGCCCATCTGGATCGTTCGGTGACGACCATCCAGGCCGATGCCGCCTCACGCACGTTCCGGTGTGACGGCACCGGGGTGGTGTGGGCGGTGATCGATTCCGGTATCGACGCCGGACATCCGCACTTCACCAGCAATGCAACGCTGTCGGCGAGCTCGGTGGCGTCGCTGCACCATGACTTCACCATCACCGACCCCGCCCAGCCCACCACCGGGTCGTCCCCGCTGACCGATCCCTTCGGGCACGGCACCCATGTCGCGGGCATCATCGCCGGCCGGGCACCCGCGGACCAGGCCATGCTGCGCATCGCCGCCAACGAGCCGACGGCCCAAGGCCTGCCACGCTGGCTGGCGCGAGACCTCCCCCCCGGTGCCGCCCTGTCCGGAGTTGCTCCGGGAACGAACCTGGTCAGCCTGCGAGTGCTCGACAAGGACGGACAGACCCTTTCCAGTGCGGTGATCGACGCGCTCGACTATGTGCGCACCGTCAACGCCGGCGGCCGTGATCTGGTGATCCACGGGGTGAATCTGTCGCTCGGCTGCGGCTGGCTCATCAGGGATTACGCCGCCGGGCAAAGCCCGCTGTGCCGGGAGCTGGACCTGCTGGTCGGGACCGGTGTGGTCGCCGTCGTCAGCGCCGGCAACTTGGGCGCCGGGGTCGTCGGCGCCGGTGTCGGTGCCGCAGCCACCGGCGCGAGCGGCGACGTATACGGGCAGCTGTCGACCATCACCGACCCCGGCAATGCCGCATCGGCCATCACGGTCGGGTCGGTACACCGCTACCGACCGCACACCTTCGGGGTGACCTTCGACTCGTCGAAGGGGCCCACGCTCGACGGGCGGCTCAAACCCGAGTTGGTGGCGCCCGGCGAACGGATCACCTCCGCGGCGACCGGGAAACAGGCGGCCGGTGTGCCCCCGTTGGCGGCCGGTCCCTCGGATCCGTCGGAGCTGGCCCGCTACATCGAAGACAGCGGCACCTCGATGGCGGCCGCCCATGTGTCCGGGGCGATCGCCGCTTTCCTGTCGGCGCGCACCGAGTTCATCGGTCAGCCGCAACGTGTCAAGCAGATCTTCATCGACACCGCGACCGATCTCGGCCGCCACCAGTTCTTTCAGGGCGCCGGCCTGATCAACCTGCTTCGGGCCCTGTCCAGTACCTAGTAGCCGGGAGGAACGAGATGATCACCATCAACGGATTGCCGTACTACGAGCTGGATTTCAACGCCGACGGCGCGCTGAACGGTGACGGCGGGCTGCCCGCCGCGGTCGAGGCCGGCGGCATCAGCGACCTGTTCGTCTTCTCGCACGGCTGGAATAACGGTGTCGACTCTGCCCGTGACCTCTACCAGGCGATGTTCTCACTGCTGGCAGACCAGCTCGGGACTCATACCGCCACCAGTGCGGCCGTCGGCGTGCTGTGGCCATCACTGCTGTTTCCCGACGACGATCCGGCCACCGCGCCGCCGGTGCCCTCCACGGGAGCACAACTGGCCGCTGCACTCGCACCGGCCTTCCCCGACCAGCAGGGTCACCTCGACACGTTGGGCCTGCTGCTCGACGACCAACCCCAGGACCCCGACAAGCTAATCGAATTCCATTCCCTGGCGAGCGATCTCGTCACCACCAGGCCGCAGGGCAGCGAGGACACCGGTGAAGCGGCGCTACTGCGGTCCGACACGACGGCCGACACCGCCGCCGTGCTGGGCCACGCCGCCGCGATGGCGCCCGCCGGCACCGGCAATGCGCAAGGGCTGGGCAATCCTTTTGCCGGGCTGTGGTCGGGCGCGCGGGAAGTGCTACGCACGCTGAGCTACTACGAGATGAAGAACCGCGCCGGGGTGGTCGGTCAAGTCGGGCTGAGCCCCTTGCTGGGGCGGCTCGGTGGGGCCGCCGGCCCCCCGCGCATCCACCTGATCGGCCACAGCTTCGGCGCCCGGCTGGTCTCCTACGCGCTGGCCGGCCTGCCCGACTCCGCGACACCGGCAGCCAGCCCCGTCAAATCCCTGACCCTGATCCAAGGGGCGTTCTCCCACTTCACTTTCGCCAGGTCACTTCCCTTCGACAACAGCCGGCCCGGCGGGCTCGCCGGTTGCGAGGCACGCGTCGACGGCCCCCTGCTGGCGACGTTCAGCCGGGCCGATCGGGCGGTCGGTTGGTGGTATCCCGCCGCCAGCATGCTGACACGCCAGGACGCTCAGGCCGCCGAGGACCTCATATACCGGTGGGGCGCCATGGGCCATGACGGCTACCAGAATGACCCCGCTGCTGAAGCCGTTCAGCTTGCCGAGCCCAAAATACCGTATAGCTTTGCCTCCCAGCGGTTCTACGCACTGGATGCCAATGCCGTGATCGCCGCCAACCAATCGGCCTTCAGCGGTGCCCACAGCGACATCAGGCACCCCCAGGTCACGTGGGCCATCGCCGCAGCCGCCGATCTCGCCTCCTGAACGCCCCGCATAATCGGGTAGCGCACTACGCGTGCTGTATCACTGTTCGGCTCACGATGATTGGGGTCGTACGCGGGTATCGAACCCGACCCAATCACACGGAGGTCAGTGAAATGGCAAAGGCTTCAACACGGCGTGGCGAACGCAAGCGGATCTGCAATCTGGTTCCCACGCCGGAAGAGAGCATGAAGACCGACTGGAAGTTCACCGACGCGTTGGCCGCGGGGGTTCTCGGCGCCCCCGCCGCGCTGCCGGCCAGCGTCGATCTGCGCAACTCCTGGTGGGCCATCGGCGATCAGGGCAACACCGGTTCGTGTGTCGGCTGGGCGTCCACCGACGGCGTGGCGCGCTACATGTTCGTCACGGCCGGCAGACTGGCGAAGACCGAGAAGCTGTCACCGCGTTTCGCCTGGATGGCGTCCAAGGAGACCGACCAGTTCACGTCGCGGCCGGAGACGATGATCGAAGGCGCGGGCACCACCCTCAAGGCTGCGGTTGACGTGCTGCGCAACTACGGCGCGGTACCCGAGAGCATGCTGCCGTTCAAGATCAACACGGCGATGTACTCCGGCAACGAGAACACCTTCTACGCCACAGCCGCCACGCACAAGGTCGCGTCGTATTTCAACCTGCAGCTCAATCTGGACAACTGGCGCGCCTGGGTGAGCCAGCACGGCCCGATCCTGGTGGGTCTCAATGTCGATGCGACGTGGGACAACGCTGCGACAACAGGCGGCAAACTGGATGAATTCCAGCCCGCAACGGTCCGGGGCGGCCATGCTGTGACGGTGGTCGGTTACACCGGCGACGGGCGCTTCATCATCCGCAACAGTTGGGGCACCGGGTGGGGTGACGACGGTTTCGGCTACGCGAGCCCGGAGTACATCAACGGAGCGTTCTTCAACGAAAGCTACGGAGTGACACTGTGATCACGAAGCGCAATACGGTATGTCAATCGGCCTGACCGAACGCGACGACGGCCGCCGGATTCAGGTACGCGTCGGCGACACGATCGAGATTCGACTGCCCGAGAACGCCCCAGCGGGCTACCGCTGGGGCGTTGACAGTCTTGCGGAACGACTGTTCGAACTCACCGAGGAACGCGGTGACTACCCCACTGCCACTGTGGGTTCGGTTGGCGAGGCGTACTTTCGAGTCACGGTGCGAGCATCGGGGGAAGGCACCCTGCGGTTCACCTACGGCCGGAGTTGGGAGGGCGCCGCCGGCGTGCAGAGACGGTTCGCCGTCGACGTCCAGGCGATCGCCGGCTAGGGCCGATGCAGAACTGGAAGAACCCGGGCTCAGTTGAGCGAGCCCGGGTCCAGTCCAGCCGGGGGGTGTCATCCCAGCGGTGCCTCGACGCGGTAGCGCTTGCGCAGGCCGTTGCCGAAGTCCACCTCGATCTCGCGCGTGGCCACCACGACCGCCTGGTCGAGTTGCATGGCGTAGCCGACTTCGGTGGTGCCGGGCACCAGCGAGTAACCGACCGGCATCTGCCCCTTGGTCGCCCAGCGCGCCAGCTGCTGCGCCCACGACGCCCCGAGGCGCTGCCCCACCGGATCCTGGTCGGCCACCACCGCGGCGGGCTGTTCGGCGCCGTCGGGGGTCGGTGTCGGTCCGCCACCGCCCACGGCAGCAGCGAGCCGGTCCACCGCCCGGACCGAGCTGGCGACCCGGGTGACCTTGCCGTCGTTGTCGACCGACACCCGGACCTCGCCGGCACCGGGGGTGACCACCGGCAGACCGTTGATGATCTGTTTGAACTGCACGGTCGTGCCGGTCACCACCGGGTCCAGCAGCTCGCCGTCGCCCTGGGCGCTACCGCCGGCCTCGGCGGCATATCGGACCTTGTCGAAGACCAGCTCCGCGTCCCTGGTCAACCCGTACCGGCCGAGAGCCTCTTGGGCGATCGCCGCCGCTTGGCTCACCGGAATCTGGTCGCGGTTGGCGTAGTTGTGGTTGTCGAGTTGCGCTTCGATGGACCCGTCGGCGCCATATGCCAGCTGGGAGTCGCCGTCGCCGACGCGGAGGGCTCCGCTGGCGGACACCGGCACCTCGCGAGGAATACTGACCCGCAATCCGAAGCGATCGACCGTCGAGCGAAGAAGTTTCGGGTTGACCTCGACCGGCCGCAGTCGCGCGCCCCGTAGGTCGGCTGGGACCGCGAGCTGTCGTTCGCGCGTACTCAGGTTCGTCGGCGCCAGGCTGGATGCGTAATACCAGCGCCACTGCCACCAGTTCTTGCTGACGTGACCGAAGTTGAAGAGGCGTTCGTTGTTGAGACGATCGGTGGCTTCGGCCTGGGTTGCCCCGCAGGCCACGACAGACGGCACCTGGCCGTGGGAGATCCGCCAGCTGGCATCCATCCAGGCGGTGCTGAAGGACTTGCCTTTGTTCCACTCCTCGAAGAAGTACTTGCCGTAGTTGCCGTCGTCCAAGCTGGTGGTCTCGAAGCCGAACAGCATCCGGAAGCCCAGATTCGCGGAGTTCCAGGTGATGATCGGATTCAGCGGGGCGTACACCGGGCAGGCGAAGCAGGTCGACCAGAACAGATAGTTGGCGCGTTCGTTGCCCAGGCGCATATTGCCGGCCCACGCATTGGTGCCCTGGTTGTTCCAATTGCCGCCCAGCGGGAACCACACACTTCCGTCCGCGCGGCGGCCGCCGTGTCCGGAATGGTAGGCGACGTTGACCGCGTCCATTCCGTAGGTGTCCTGCCAATCATCGAAGTCCTCGTAGTAGGACCAGATTTGGACATTGCCGTCCTTATACCAGAAGTTCGGCGCGGTGAACTTGCCGACATAGCCGAGGAAGCCGGCGGCATCCTCGTGGGTCGACATCAGCGACCCGGCGTCGGCAAACGTTTCGATGGAGAAGGCGCCGTAGGCATTTGCGCCACCACGAGCGGCGCCGTCCCCGGCAACGGAAGGGGACAGCTCCCCGAGGGGATTGTCACCGACTGAGTTACTCAAAACCATCCGGGCGGTCCCGTTTTTACTGGTCGCAGCGGCAGGGGTGACGCTGCGACCGGTTGTGGTTGTGGCCAGCGTCTTCAATCCCGACTTCTTCGTAGGCATATCGACTCCAATCTCGATGCTGAGTTACTCCCCCGAGCATCGAGCAGCCGATAGCGCACGCCTAGAGTACGGCGCTACTTCAGTTATTCGACTGTGACATCGGGCCTTTCGTTTCTCCGCTTGGTTTCCGGCAGCCGGGCCGCGACGTCACAACGCAAGCGGTCCACATCGAGTGCGCCCGGATCCCATTTGCGCGGATTCCACTCCCGGTGCCCGATCACGTGGGAGCTGGGTTGGCCCAGTTTGCGCAGGATGGCGGCACAACACCGCACCAAGGCGTCGTATTGTGGTGTCGACCAGCCTTCGGTGCCGGTGTTCACCGCCCGAATACCGATCGTGTGCCGATCCGCGTCGTCGGTGGGCAGACCGGGATAGCGCCCCGAGCCGGCATGCCGCGCGATTCGGGCCGTGATGACGGTGACGGTGCCGTTTTGAGCAAGGTGGAGCTGCGCGAGCGGGCCGGTCACAGCGGCTGTGCCGCCCGCGATGCGCTCCGGCGGCGCCTCATCAGCGCCGGTGTGGTGGCAGATCACCCCCCAGATGTCGGTGAAGTCGCCGTGGCCGCAGAACCGCCATCGGGGGAACTCGACCACGTCGAGCCCTTCTGCTCGCAGCACGTCGGGCAGCCAAAGCGGATTGTTCGAAGACATCGACTCCCCTTCCCCTGTCCGTCCACAACGCTAGGGGCGCAAGGCCTCTCACGACACGAGTAGCGCAGTACCCGCCTCGGCGAATCCCGGGCCGGCCATGGCGATTCGAGTAGTCGGTTACGCTAGGTTTGGCGACTCGACCGGCGGATCCTCGGATGATGAGCGCCATCCCGTCACCGCCGGATCCATTGCCCCGCGCCACCACGCTGGACGACGTGGTCGAAACGATCGGCACCGTCATCGACTGGTCGATCGGTGCGTCGAACCGTCTGGGATATTTTGCGGCGTTGTACAAACGAATCACCATCGCGGTGCGAACGGCGGTGGCACACGATACGTTCGAGGACGGCCCGCGGATGGAGCGGTTCGATGTCGCCTTCGCCAACCGTTATTTCGACGCACTCAACGGATATCTCCATCCGCAGCGCTACCCGGAGCCGACCCGCTCCTGGTGGGCGGTTTTCGCGGCTGCGAACACTGCGAAGCCGATCCTGGTGCAGCACCTGGTCGCCGGAGTCACCGCGCATATCGCTTTTGATCTCGGCATTGCCGCGACGCAGATCTCGCCCGGGCCCGACCTGTGGACACTGCACCACGATTTCGACACGATCAACGCCGTGCTGGCCGGCCAGGTCAATGATGTCGCCTCCCGGCTGAATCAGCTGTCACCAGCGTTGAGCGATCTATATGCGGTCCTGGCATCCAGCGAGCTGTTCGCGATCAACGGTGCCGTGCGGGCGATGCGCGACAGCGCGTGGCGCTTCGCCGCGCTGCTGGCCCTGGAGCCGGCGTTCGTGCGCCCTGCGACAATCCGGATCCGCGACCGCGCGGTCGCCGCGCAGGTGGTGTCGGTCTTCGATGCGCCCGCGCTGACCGCCGTGTCCGCGGCAGTCATCCGCGAGATCGCCCAACGGGAAAGCCAGGATATCGTCCGGAACATCCAGGTGCTCGACGCGATCGCCGCCGCCCCGGCAGCGCCGATCCAGACCACGCTGTGACGGCGCGGCGCCTCACGGCCCCTGCTGGTTGGGCCGGACGGCGGTGTTCGGGGATTTGGCCGCGTCGCGGTTCGGGGTGGGAATGCTGTCGAGCACATTCTGGGTCTGAATGTCGATCAGCCGGGTGAACGCCTGCTGCGAACCGCCGAAGATCAGCGCGTAAGCGACGAGCTGCGCTGTACCGGCGACGGCGACGTCCGGGCCCAGGACACCGGCGCGGACCAGCAGCAGCCCGGCCAATGCCGTCAGTGCGCCGGTCGGCAGCTTCACCAGCAGCGAGGCCATCGGAACCGCGTAGGGCGTTGAGGAGCCACGCATTCGGCGAATCGCGACCGATCCCATCAGGCCGGCGCTGAACAGTCCGATGAGCTCCACCAGAAAGACGTCGCCGCCGCTCGGCGCCGATCCCCCCGTGGGGCAGGAGGCCACGGTCGGATGGTTCGACGCGCACAGCACAAACCAATTCGGGGCGCACCAGCCCAGGAGACCGATCCCGACGGCGAACAGCGTGAGCACGAAGGTGGCTCCCAAGAGGAGATTGCGAAAGCTGCGCGTCCGGACGTGCTCGTCGGCACACGCCGCGAAGATCGCCCGCATGTCCTGTGCGATGTGGCCGCGGTCGTCGTCGGCCAGGTCGGGTTTCGCGGCGTAGCGCCGCAAGTCATCCAGGCGGGCATCGCGGGGTTTGAGCAGTAGCGCCGCGTCAGTGATGATGTCGGGCAGTTTCGCGGCGACGGTGTCCGGCGGCGACAGCCGGGTGAGCGTGACTTCGACCGCATTGATGTGCGCCAGCGCGCGGGCGACATCGACCCCCGTCCACGCGTTCCGCAGTCCCGGACGGCTTTTGACGACTTCATCCGCGGCGCGCAGCCTGCTCTTCGCCTCGGCCAGCCGACGTCGCTGGGTGGCGGATGCCGCGCTTCCCAACTGGTCGATCAGACAGTCGATTTCGACATCGAGCTCGACGATCCGGCTTTGTGCATTTTCTCGCCACGCGGCGTGCAGCCGCCGTTTCGCCGGCTGAATACCCGGCAGCGGCGTCGACTCCGGATCGGATCGGGTGGCGCCGGCGTCCATCCAGCGGACGACGGCGTCGGTGTCGGTATTCGTGGGTTTGCCGAGTGCTCGGGTCATGACGCATATCCCTCCGGGCGGTGGCCGTCTGAATCCAGCATCTGTCCCGGCCCGACCGGTCGGCACGAGTAGCGGTCTACTCCAATTCGGTCGCTAACGCGCACCTGGGTGAACGTCGGCGTCTGACGGCACATACTCGGCCGAACTGCTGATGATCGCGGTGGGGTTGGCCTTGTCGATCTGATACATCGTGTCGATGTGGCGGAGCGGATCCTTGAGGGTTTCTCGGGTGCCGAAGAACGGCACCAGTTCCGGCACATCCATGGTCGGTGCGGGGGGAGCGACCATGACGAAGACCCGTGACATCGGATGATCCGAAACCAGGTCCTGGATCGCACCTGTCGAGGCGAACTGACTTTCCGAGCACAACACGCCCGCTTTGGTGTCGCCGAAGTCGTGGACCTTCCCCGCCTCGTCGAAGAAGGCCGCCGGGTCCTTGGCGAAGGAGATCTGGGGCGGGTAACACGAGTGGGTGTCTTTGAGAATCCGGTGGGTGACGAAAACCCCGTTCACCGAGAGGCGTACCAGCCGGACCTTGCGCGAGTCGATGTCGATCACCAGCTTCTGCTCGGCCGTCTCGCCGGGGGAGAGAAAGGCGTCGTCGTACGGGGCGGCGAACAGATTGGCGTAGAGCAGCTGGGCGTCGGCGGGCAGATTGGGGGTTTCGCGGTACTCCCCTCGCAGCACCCGCCCCACCGGAGTCAGCCCGGCGAGCAGGTGTTCGGTGTTGGCCGGTTCCGACGGTGTTCCAACGGGGTACGCCGTCACGCGCATCAATGCCGCGTGTATCTCGGCCTGAACCGAACCACGGTTGTGCAGGGTCGTTTTCGCCAACAAGTGAATGATCGGGCCGGTCGAGCCCGTCGGCGAGAGCTCGGTGCTGATGTCGACGAGCGGACGTGCCGACGCGGGCAGGTACTCGGTCTGCATCCAGAATTGGCCAAGGCCCACCAACGGGAACAGTGCGACAGCGACGGCTGCGCCCCTGCTGAAGGCACCGCGGGCGTACCGGCCCAAGTAGAGCACCCAGAGCAGGGCAATACCGCCCATCGCCAACGCGATGCCCGTCACGCCCATCAGCTGGCTCTCGGGGCTGCGCTGATCGACCATCCAGACGTAGACCGAAAGGCCCGCGACGAAGACTTGACTCACCATCGCGGTCAGCGCGGCACCGCGGGATCGCTTGGCGATCTGAACCAGAGCCAGCGCGCAGGTGATGCCGATCGCGCTCAACAGCGCTGTCCCGATCAGGTCCCACGCGGTGCTGGTCAGCGTCGCATTCCGCACGGCCAAGCCGAGGATGAGCGCGGCGGCGGCGCCGACCCACCCGGCCAACAGGATGCGTAGCGATCCGGGCACGCCGGCGAGATCAGGGTCTTTGCCGGGCGCCTCGTGATCGTCGGCTTCATCGACGGGTCGTTCAAGGGTGATCATCGGTACTCCTCGGGCGCGCTAGATCGTTTCTCGCACCAGGCTTGTCACCGACTGCGGTAACAGACTTTCGGGTATCTCACGGCGGGTCTCCCCCGCCGGCGTCCGGCGCGTCACCACATAGATGTAGCGATCAGCGCCGACATCCCTCGGCATCGACGCCGTGCTGTCGATGAGGCGGTCCAGCTCTGCCCGGGCATCGGGTTCCAGCGCGTCGGCCTGAACCCGGCCGGCCGCCGGCAATCCGGCCAGGCCGCCGCGCCGTTCGATGACATATTCACTCATCGCCCGCCTCGCTTCAGCTACGCGATGCCGACCGCTTCCCATGCGGCGTCAATCGCACTGTATACAGCGGTATCCGCTGCAAACAAGGATTTGGCCGCGGACCGGGTCAGGTTGGCGAACGACTTCATCTTCATGTTGGGAGTGGCTTTGGGACTGGTGAGTGCCGCATACCAGGCCTTACCGGCCTTCTCCCATGACTGTCCGCCGATGGCCTTGGCGGCGAGATAGAACGCGCGATTGGGTATGCCGCTGTTGGTGTGCGGATCGCCGCCCGGCACGTAGTCGCGGTAGTGCCCCGGCTGCCGGGACAGACAGTGCTGTGCGCCCGGATCGGCCATGTCGCGAAGACAGGTGTAACCCTTCGCGGCGGCTTTCGGGCCGATGATGTCGGCTCCGATGAGCCAGTCGGCCTGATCGACGGTCTGGTTCTTCCGCCACTGGCGGAACATGGTGCCGAACACGTCGGAAACGCTTTCGTTGAGGCCGCCGGCTTCGTTGGTGTAGTTCAGGCCCGCGGTGAACTGGGTGACGCCGTGGGTCAATTCGTGTCCGATCACATCAGTCGATGCGGTGAAATCGACGAACACCTCGCCGTCGCCGTCGCCATAGGTCATTTGGGTGCCGTTCCAGAAGGCGTTCGAGTAGTGGACGTCGTAGTGGATCGACGACACCAGCGTCATGCCGGCGTTGTCGACCGAGTTGCGTCCGAAGCACCGGGCGTAGAAGTCGGCCACCGCCAGCGTCTCTCGGTGGGCACGGCTGGCGGTCTCGTCCGAGGACGAGTCCGGGTTGAGAACCGGGGCGCCGGGCAGCGACCGGGTGTTCTTACAGTTGAACACCGTAGATTCCGGTTGCGACGCCAGCCTGTTGGCGATCTCCGCACCGGTGAACAGCATGCCGGCCTGGGCGGCGCGGATCTGCGCGGTCCTGAGTTGACGCCACACCGGCTCGAGTGCACCGGTGTCACGTAGCGCTTGACGGGACCGGGCGGACAGGGATTCGTCGGCGGCGAGTTCCTCCAGCACATCCCTGGGAACGATGAAGCAACCGCAGTTACTGTGCATGACACCCTCCGGGTGGCTCAGGCTCCCATCCCAGGAGCGCTCATTGGTGGACATCACCCATGCTGGCTGCCGTCGCGGACTCGGGTCACGAGTAGCCGACTACGCGAACCCGGCACTGCCGCCTCATATTTGTTCGTAGTCGGCGGGCTCGACGCGCACGAACCCGCCGGTGCCGAGCGCGGCACGCGTCACCGGCGCCTCCCCGAGGCCCTGCTCGGGGCTGGTGAACGCGCTGTCCCAGTCCGTCTTGAATATCGCCTCGAAGTACTGCGCGATGCCCGGGTGCGGCACCCACAGTCCGGCCTCACGGTTCTTGGTGACCGCGGAATCAGACCAATTCTGCGAGGACACCAACACCGCAGCGCCGTCTATCACGATCATCTTGTTGTGACAGTGCACCAACTGATCGGTATTGATGTAACGGATATTGTCATCCAGCTTGAGTCCGTAATCCTTGGCCAGCACATCGAGATTCGCGTGCTCGCGCGGCAACTCGCCACGGTCGAAGACTTTGCCTAGGACGATGTGCACCTGCAGCATCGGGTGTTGGGCACGCGCCGCCGCGACGGCATCCAGGAGTCGGCGCACTCCCGGCTGATGGGCCTTGATGTACTGCTGCTCGATGACGATCGATCTCGTTGCGGTTCGGATCAGGGCGGGCACCACATCCAGGTAGTTGTCCGGACTGAGCACCGGCTGGACGGTCAACGGGACATCGAGCTGGAACACGCGGCTGGGAAACAGTTTCGACGGATGATGCGTCGGTGCCCGTTCGACGAGGATCATCCCCGGTTCCGGCGGCACGCCGAGCGCTTGGTCGGTGCCTGCGGTCACCCGGGCCATGTCCCGGGTCAGGATGCCGGTGAACAGCCCGGCCAGCTCCGCAGAGCGAATCGCCAGGCCCGCGTCTCGATTACCAGTGCGGAACGCGGGCACCCCACCACCGTCGACTTCGTTGAGCGGGATGGAGTTGGGGCTGTAGTTGCCACTCTGCACCAGAGTCCACTCGTCGTCGATCACGATGACCTTCTCGTGCGCGGCCGCGAAGACCTGGACGCTGGGATTGGCGCAGGACGGCGCGGGTACCCCCACCACGCCCATATCGACGAGCTTGCCGAAAAGCCGGGTCTCGGCCGCACTGTCGATATCGAGCATGAGCGACACCGTGACGCCGCGCGCCAACGCGTCGAGCACAAGCTGCTTCATATAGGCGGCGGAGAAGTCGTAGATCCCGATCAGGATCGACCGCGTGGCCGCGTCGAAGAGTTTCTTGGTCACCGCGTAGGTGGAGTCCGGTGACGCGTAGGCGATGACGTCGCTGTGCACGCTCACTGCCGGGATGGATTGCTTGGTGTAGCTCGTCAGGTGGCACCGCCGGTTGACCAGCGATACCGGCAAAGACGCCGCGGCGCCCGCTGTTTCGACCCACATCGGCATGGCCGCGCCTCCCTCTGCTCGCCCCGGCCCGGCCCGAGTGGTCGGCGGGATTCCGGTTGACACCGATGCTCCACCCAGGCGACCGGCCGTGACACGAGTACCGGGCTACGCGAAACCGTGACGGTCAGCTCGGCACCGGCGCGAGTCGCGAAATGGAGTAGTCCACTACCCGTGCGTCCCCGGCGGCGTCGGCAGCAGGATGGCCATTACCAAGCCAGCGAAAAGGATCCTTGGCATGAATGAGATTCCGCGACTCGCGGTCCGCACTCCGCAACCGTTCGACATCGTCGGCGACAGTTTCGTCTTGTGCGGGCTCGGCGGCGCCTTCGAAGGTGTCGTCGGTTCGGCAACCCTGACCGACCGCAACGGCACCGTTGTGACCACCGTCGCGCCGATGTTCGTGCCGAACACCGGATTCGGCTACACCCTGTTCGACTTCCCGGTCAGCTATCCGGTGCCCACCACCGCGGAGGGCATGCTGATCGTCCGCTCGGACAACCCCAGCGGGCTACCCGAGAACGACTTCACGGTGTCGGTGCCGCTGACGTTCGGGCGCCCGCTGCTCGGCGGGCCGTTCCACAGTTTCTCCCTGCATCGCGTCGTCCCCGGCGACACCCTTTTCAAGATCGCGCAGGACCGCTACGGCGACGGCAACCTGTGGCAGCGACTGTTCATCGCCAATCGAGACCGCATCGACAATCCCGATCTGATCCGGGTCGGCCAGGTCCTGCGAATTCCCTAGTCCGACAGGAAGGAATGACAACCGTGAAGACCTACCAAGTTCAGCCCGGCGACACCCTGTTCGCCCTGGCCCGGCGAGAGTACGGCGACAGCACCCTGTACCCGGTGATCGCGCGGCAGAACCACCTCGCCAACCCGGATCTGATCTTGTCCGGGCAGCAGCTGCTGATCCCGTATGTGACGTATCGACACGTGGTCACGGCGGCCGATTCCACCGCGACGCGTAAGGAGATCACCCAGCACTACTACGGAACCGACGACACCAACGTGCAGTTGATCTGGGAGATCGTCAACGGAGTAGCCCAGCGGGAGATCCAGCAGGGCAGCTGGCTGCACATCCCCGATCTGTCCAACGTGGGACACCACACGGTCGTCGACGGAGAAAGCTTGGCAGAGCTGGCCGCCCGGTGGTACGGCGACGACCACCTCGCGATCGTGATCGGGTTGGCGAACAACCTTCCCGCGAACACCGAACCGGCCCCGGGCCAGGTGCTCGTCGTCCCCGGCCTCAACCGGCGCCGCCACATCGCCGGCGATACCCTGGCGTCACTGTGCCGCACGGAATACGGCGAGGAGGATCTGGACACCCGGATGTCGGTCGTCGCGGCCGCCAACCACATCAGCGAGCCGACCGCGCTGTTCTCCAATCAGGTGATCTATTTCCCCTCGTAAGGTGGATCAGGCGCCGCGGGTGGTCTGACAGCCTCCTCGCCGGTCGCCGGCCAGTGGGCGCGCCACTCCTGTTCGCTGACCGCGCCCAGCGGTGCGCTGTCGGGATTGAGAACGTCCACGCCGCCGTCGCGCGCCGCGGCGATCGCCTGCTCAGCGGAACGGACGGTATCCATGAAGTCCAAAACCGCTGTGCGCAACCCATTTTCCGCGTCACTGTCGGCGTCGACCGTGACGGTTGTGAGGGTGTCGGGAACCAGCTCGGCGGGCAGGCCGGCACGTGCGGCGCGCTGCAGCACCTTGCTCGCCAACGCCAATGCCGGCTGAGCGGTCGACAGATCGTCCATGATTGAGTTTCCGGCGTTCTTCTCGAGCTTTTCCCGGGCTTTGCGCTCATGCCACTGCGCCACCTGGTCGTCGAGCGAGATCTCCTCGCCGGCCAGCACGGCCGCCGGCACCCGATTGGCCAGCTTGCGCAGCAACGCGTCGGCGACGTCATCGATGCCGAAGGGGCGCTCGGGTGCGTCCTCGGCGATGCGGGCGTGGAACAGCACCTGCAGCAGCACGTCGCCAAGCTCTTCGCACAGTTCGTCGGCGTCCCCGCTGCGCACCGCGTCGAACAACTCGTAGGTCTCCTCGAGCAAAAACCGTCGCAGCGAATCGTGGGTCTGCTCGCTCTCCCACGGGCCCGTGCTGCGCAGCCGGTCCATGATCGCGACCGCGTCGAGCAGCCGCTCCCCCGCCGGGGCCTCCGGTGCGGCGATCAGCGGCTCACCGGCTGCCAACCGGGCGACGACGGCGGGATGGTCGCGATCCGAGGACAGCAGCACCGGCGCCTCGGCACCGGACAGCACCGAGCGGGCGGCGGGCAACGACCACGGCACCGCGATCGGCAGTTCCTCGGTGTAGACGACGTCGCCGGTCAGCAGCGCGCACGCTTCCACCGGCAGCAACGAAGGCCGGCGCGGGTCGACCAGGACGACGGTCATCGCCGACCGGCCGGGGCGGGTTCAGAAACCGGTGCCGTCACGTCGACCTGGCCCTGCGGCTTGCCCTCCAGCGCCGCGATCAGATCGGCCACCATCTGCACCAGTTCGACGTCGCGGATGCGCGGCGCACCGACCGAACTCCCAGCCCGAGGTATCGGAACCTGCACGGTGGCGGTGGTGGCGCGGTAACTGGCCGACGGGTGTAGCCGCTTGAGACGCAACTGGGCGGAGTCCGGCAACGTCATCGGGGCCAGCTTCAGGGTGGTCGCCGAGGCCACGCTGACCTCGGTGATACCGACGCTGCGGCACAACAGCCGCAACCGGGCCACCGCGACCAGTCGGCCCGCCGGCTCCGGCAGCGGCCCGTAGCGGTCGGTCAGCTCCTCGACCACCGCGCTGATCGCGGCATCGTCGGGCGCGGCGGCCAGCCGGCGGTAGGCCTCCAGCCGCAGCCGGTCGGAGTTGATGTACTCCGGCGGCAGGTGGGCGTCGACCGGCAGGTCGATCCGGACGTCTTTGGGCTCCTCGGTGGTGAGTGTCTCGCCGTTGAACGCCGCTCGGTAGGCCTCGACGGCCTCACCGACCAACCGGACATACAGGTCGAACCCCACCCCGGCGACGTGCCCGGACTGCTCCACGCCCAACACGTTGCCCGCGCCGCGGATCTCCAGGTCCTTCATCGCCACCGCCATCCCGGCGCCGAGTTCGTTGTTCTGGGCGATGGTGGCCAACCGGTCGTGGGCGGTCTCCGTCAGCGGCGTGTCCCGTGGGTAGAGGAAGTAGGCGTAGCCGCGTTCCCGGCTGCGGCCGACCCGGCCCCGCAACTGGTGCAGCTGCGAGAGCCCGAAGGTGTCGGCACGTTCGACGATCAGGGTGTTGGCGTTGGAGATGTCCAGACCGGTCTCGATGATCGTGGTGCACACCAGGATGTCGTATTCGCGGTTCCAGAAACCCTGCACGGTGGTCTCCAGCAGCTCCTCGGGCATCTGGCCGTGCGCCACCACGACGCGGGCCTCGGGCACCAGCGCGCGCACCCGGGCGGCGGCCGCGTCGATGGAACTGACCCGGTTGTGCACGTAGAAGATCTGGCCGTCGCGCAGCAGTTCGCGGCGCAACGCCGCCGCCACCTGCTTGTCGTCGTGCGGGCCGACATAGGTCAGCACCGGGTAGCGGTCTTCGGGCGGGGTGAGGATCGTCGACATCTCCCGGATGCCGGCCAGGCTCATCTCCAGGGTGCGCGGGATCGGGGTGGCGCTCATGGTGAGCACGTCGACGTGAGTCCGCAGCGCTTTGATGTGCTCCTTGTGCTCGACGCCGAACCGTTGCTCCTCATCGACGATCACCAGGCCGAGGTTCTTCCATGCCACCCCGGTCTGCAGCAGCCGGTGGGTGCCGATCACCACGTCGACGGAGCCGTCGGCCAGCCCGTCGATGACCGCCTTGGACTCGGCTGCGTCGGTGAAGCGCGACAGCCCCTTGACGGTCACCGGGAATCCGGCCATCCGGGTGCTGAACGTCTGCAGGTGCTGATCGGCCAGCAGCGTGGTGGGCACCAGCACCGCGACCTGCCTGCCGTCCTGGACGGCCTTGAACGCCGCCCGCACCGCGATCTCGGTCTTGCCGTAGCCCACGTCGCCGCAGATCACCCGGTCCATCGGGACCGGCTTTTCCATGTCGGCCTTGACCTCGCCGATCGCGGTGAGCTGGTCGACGGTTTCGGTGAACCCGAACGCATCCTCCATCTCGGCCTGCCACGGGGTGTCCGGCGCGAACGCGTGGCCGGGCGCGGCTTGCCGTTTGGCGTAGAGCGCGACGAGTTCGTCGGCGATCTCGCGCACCGCCTTGCGCGCCTTGGTCTTGGTCTGGCTCCAGTCACTGCCGCCGAGCCGCGACAGCGCCGGCGCCTGGCCGCCGACGTAGCGCGACAGCTGGTCCAGCGAGTCCATCGGCACATAGAGCTTGTCGGTGCCGTTGGCGCCCCGTTTGCCCGAGGCGTATTCCAGCACCAGGTATTCGCGCCGCGCCCCGCCCACGGTGCGCTCGGTCATCTCCACGAACTTGCCGATGCCGTGCTGGTCGTGGACCACCAGATCACCGGCGGTCAGTGCCAGCGGGTCGACGGCGTTGCGGCGCTTGGCCGCCAGCCGCTTGCCTTCCGGCCCGGCGACCCGGTTTCCGGTCAGGTCGGTCTCGGTGACGATCACCAGGTTGGCGCCGCCGATCACCACGCCGTCATGCAACGGTCCCTGCAATACCCCGACCACGCCGGGTTGCGGGGCCGCACCGGGCTCCATCAGTGTTGCCGCGGTGTCGGATTCGGCCAGCTGCTCGACCAGCCGGCGGGCGGTGCCCACGCCGGGGGCCACGATCGCCGCGGCGCCGCCGGTCGCGGTGTGCGCCCGCAGCATGGCGAAGATCGCTTCGATGTCGCGTTGCCGCCCCCGCGCCGATGGCGACGGGCGCACCTCGAGTTCGATCGCCTCCGGGTCGGGCAACTGGCTCAGTGTCCACCACGGATGCCCGGCGTCCAGCGCCACCTTGCGCACCTCGGCGAGGTCGCGGAATCCCGAACCGCCCAGCTGCTCGACATCGATCGGCGCGTCACCACCGATCGCCGCCACCGACCAGGACGCCTCCAGGAATTCGCGGCCGGTCTTGATCAGGTCGGCGGCGCGGGCGCGGACCTTCTCCGGGTCGCAGATCAGCACCGGGGTGCCGGCCGCCAGCTGATCGGTCAGCAGCGCCTGCGGTCCGGGCCGCAGCACCGGGCCGAGGGCCTCCATGCCGTCGACCGGGATGCCCTCGGCGAGTTTGGCGAGCATGTCGCCGACACCGCCGGTGACGGTGTTGTCGGTGAGCGGGTGATCGCCGGCCAGTTGCGCCGCGCGGGCGCGGACGTCGTCGGTGAGCAGCAGCTCCCGGCATGCCACCGCGACCACGGTGCCGGCGTCGATCTCGGGGATGGAGCGCTGGTCCGCCACCGAGAACGGCCGCATCTCGGTGATCTCGTCGCCCCAGAACTCGACGCGTACCGGGTGCTCGGCGGTCGGCGGGAACACGTCGAGGATGCCGCCGCGCACCGCGAACTCACCGCGTCTGCCGACCAGGTCCACCCGGGTATAGGCCAGCTCGACCAGTCGGGCGATCACCGCCTCGAAAGGTGTCTCCTCGCCGACGGTCAAGGTGACCGGCTCGATCGCATCCAGGTGCGGGGTCATCGGCTGCAGCAGCGACCGGGCCGTGGTGACCACCACGCGCAGCGGCGGTCCCAGGTGCGCGTCGTCGGGCCGTGCCAGCCGCCGCAGCAGCAGCATCCGGGCTCCGACGGTGTCCACCCCCGGGGAGAGCCGCTCGTGCGGCAGCGTCTCCCAGGACGGGAACAGCGCCACGGCGCCGCCGTAGACGCCGCGCAGCTCGGCGGCCAGGTCGTCGGCCTCGTGGCCGGTGGCGGTGACCACCAGCAGCGGGCTGTTGCGGGCCAATGCGGCCGCGACGAAAGGCCTGGTCGCGGCCGGGCCCACCACATTGAGCTCGGCGGGCCGGCTGTCGGCGCGCTCGATGAGATCGACGAAGGTCGGCGCGCTCAATGCGGCTTCGACGAGCCCCGCGATCGGGGTGGCTGGGCTGGCGTGCCCCGGTGCGGTCATGATGTGGGCAATTCTAGGCGGTGGCTGCCCGGAGGCCGATTTGCGTTGCGGTGCATGCCTTATTCGTCGTGCAGTGCCGGGTCCGCCTCGAGGTGCATCAGCCCGTTCCAGCACAGGTTGACCAGGTGGGCGGCCACCACTTCCTTCTTGGGTTCGCGCACGTCCAGCCACCACTGCGCGGTCATCGACACCGAGCCGACCAGCGCCTGGGCATACAGCGGCGCGGTCTCGGGGTCCAGGCCGCGCCGCGAGAAATCGCCGGCCAGGATCGAGGACACCTGGCCGATCGCGTCGTTGAGCAGGGTCGAATAGGTGCCGGAGCTGATCGATGCCGGGGAGTCGCGGATCAGGATCCGGAAGCCGTCGGTGTGTTCGTCGACATAGGTCAGCAGCGCCAGGGCGACCCGTTCGACCCGCAGCCGGGACTGGTTGTTGGTCGACTTGGTCAGCGAGGTGGTGATGCCGTCCAGCAGCGCCGACATCTCCCGGTCGACCACCACGGCGTACAGTCCCTCTTTGCCGCCGAAATGCTCGTAGACGACCGGTTTGGACACGTTGGCGCGCAGCGCGATCTCCTCGATGGAGGTGCCCTCGTAGCCGCGCTCGGCGAACAGTGAGCGCGCGACGTCGATGAGTTGGTGCCGACGTTCACTGCCGGTCATCCGGGCCCGCGGGGGCCTGCCATCCCTGTCCAGAGCAGCCACGATGCCCAGGATATCCAGTTCGGTAGAGTCTCCTTGCAATCCATCCGTCGTGGTGTAATCGGCAGCACCTCTGATTTTGGTTCAGATAGTTCAGGTTCGAGTCCTGGCGACGGAGCTTCACGGGCACGGATTTGCCCCACCCTTTGCCGCGAGCGTGCGCAGAATGACAGGCTAGACGGCGTGTCGACGCACAAACACGCTCCCTCGCGCCAGGATGCCGACCGCCAGGACGCCGATCGCCAGGACGCCGTCATCGTGCTGGCGGCCGGGGCCGGGACCCGGATGGTCTCCGACACCCCCAAGGTGCTGCACACGCTGGGTGGGCGCAGCATGCTGTCGCACTGCCTGCGCGCGGCCGCCGGGCTCGGCCCCCGCCACCTGGTGGTGGTGCTGGGCCACGCCCACGAACGCATCGCCGGGCCGGTGGCCGAGTCGGCGCAGGCCCTGGACTGCCGCATCGACATCGCCCTGCAGGACCAGCAGCTGGGCACCGGGCACGCGGTGTTGTGCGGCCTGTCGGCGCTGCCGGACGACTTCGACGGCACCGTCGTGGTCACCTCCGGCGACATTCCGCTGCTGGACACCGCGACGCTGCGGGCGCTGGTCGATGCCCACCGCAGCGCCCCGGCGGCGGTCACCGTGCTGACCACGACGATGGCCGACCCCACCGGCTACGGCCGCATCCTGCATACCCAGGACGGGGAAGTCACCGCGATCGTCGAACAGGCCGACGCCACCGAATCGCAGCGCGAGATCCGCGAGGTCAACGCCGGGGTGTACGCCTTCGACATCACCGCGCTGCGGTCCGCGCTGGGCCGGCTGGGCTCCGACAACGCCCAGCACGAGCTGTACCTGACCGACGTGATCGGCATCGTGCGCGGCGACGGCCAGCCGGTGCACGCGCGCCACGTCGACGACGCCGCCCTGGTGGCCGGCGTCAACGACCGGGTGCAACTGGCCGAGTTGGCGGCCGAACTCAACCGCCGGCTGATCGCCGCCCATCAGCGGGCCGGTGTCACGATCGTCGACCCCGCCACCACCTGGATCGACGTGGACGTGACGATCGGACGCGACACCACCGTCGCACCCGGAACCCAGCTGCTCGGCACCACCGTGATCGGTGCGCACTGTGAGATCGGCCCGGACACCACGCTGACCGATGTCACCGTGGACGAGGGCGCCTCGGTGATCCGCAGCCACGCCGCTTCGTCGTGGATCGGGGCCGGGGCGACGGTCGGACCGTTCAGCTATCTGCGGCCCGGGACCGCACTGGGCGCCGACGCCAAGCTGGGGGCGTTCGTCGAGACCAAGAACTCCACCATCGGCACCGGGACCAAGGTCCCGCATCTGACCTACGTCGGCGACGCCGACATCGGCGAGCACTCCAACATCGGCGCGTCCAGCGTGTTCGTCAACTACGACGGCCAGAACAAGCGGCGCACCACGATCGGCTCGCATGTGCGCACTGGCTCGGACACCATGTTCGTCGCGCCGGTCAGTGTCGGCGACGGTGCCTACACCGGCGCCGGCACGGTGGTGCGCGACGATGTGCCACCGGGCGCGCTGGCCGTGTCGGCCGGCCCGCAGCGCAACATCGAGAACTGGGTGCAGCACAAGCGGCCCGGAAGCGCTGCCGCCGAGGCGGCCGCGAGGGCCCAGGCCTCCGGCGGTTCGCGATCGGACCCGTCATCGTGAGGTTGGTCGCGTTGGGGCAGCCCGGAGCGAAATCGCTCGGCGGACTACGTACCATAAGGCCCGAATTAACTCGACCAATTTCCCAGATCTCCAACGGCGGGGGCAGCGCGTGAGCCACGAGTGGACAGACAACCGCAAGAACCTGATGCTCTTCGCTGGTCGAGCGCACCCGGAGCTGGCCGATCAGGTCGCCAAAGAACTGGACGTCCCGGTGACCGCGCAGACCGCCCGCGACTTTGCCAACGGCGAGATCTTCGTGCGTTTCGAGGAGTCGGTCCGCGGCTGTGACGCCTTCGTTCTGCAGTCGCACCCGGCGCCGCTGAACAAGCACCTGATGGAACAGCTGATCATGATCGACGCGCTCAAGCGCGGCAGCGCCAAACGGATCACCGCGATCGTGCCGTTCTATCCCTACGCCCGCCAGGACAAGAAGCACCGCGGCCGTGAACCGATCTCGGCCCGGCTGGTGGCCGATCTGCTGAAGACGGCCGGCGCCGACCGGATCGTCACCGTGGACCTGCACACCGATCAGATCCAGGGCTTCTTCGACGGCCCGGTCGACCACATGCGCGCTCAACCGCTGCTGGTCGGTTACATCAAGGAGAATTACGCCGACTCCGACATGGTGGTGGTCTCCCCCGACTCCGGCCGGGTGCGCATCGCCGAGAAGTGGGCCGACTCCTTGGGCGGCGTTCCGCTGTCGTTCATTCACAAGACCCGCGATCCGCTGGTGCCCAACCAGGTCAAGTCCAATCGGGTGGTCGGTGAGGTGGCCGGCAAGACGTGCGTGTTGATCGACGACATGATCGACACCGGCGGCACCATCGCCGCCGCGGTGCACCTGTTGCGCGAGGACGGCGCCCGCGACGTGATCATCGCGGCCACCCACGGTGTACTGTCCGAGCCGGCCGCCGAGCGCCTGGCGTCCTGCGGCGCCAGCGAGGTGATCGTCACCAACACCCTGCCGATCCCCGACGACAAGCAGTTCGCCCAGCTGACCGTGCTGTCGATCGCCCCGCTGCTGGCAAGCACCATCCGGGCGGTATTCGAAAACGGCTCGGTCACCGGACTTTTCAACGGAGAAGCCTAAAATGACCAGCGACGACACTGCGACCGTCTACCACAACCCGCGCTGCTCCACCTCACGCAAGACGCTGGAACTGCTGCGCGACAACGGTATCGAGCCGGCCATCGTGGAGTATCTGAAAACCCCGCCGTCACGCGCGGAGCTGGCGGACATGATCCGCGATGCCGGAATCGGGGTGCGCGACGCGGTGCGCACCGGCGAGTCGGTCTACGCGGAGCTCGGCCTGGCTGATGCCTCCGACGACGAACTGCTCGACGCGATGGCCGCGAACCCCATCCTGATCCAGCGACCGTTCGTCGTCACCGACAAAGGCACCCGGCTGGCCCGCCCGATTGACGCGGTCCGCGAGATACTGTGACCTTGCTGCGCTGGACGGCCGTCGCAGCGCTGGCGTGCGTCACGCTGGCCGGGGCAGCGACCGGATGCGGCGCCAAAACCCCTGACTATCAATCTATTTGGTCGAACGGCACAACCACCAGCACCACGTCAGAGGCGCCGCAGCCGCCGGTGACGGTGGGGCGCTTCCTGGAAGACAAGGGGGTGGCCGCCGAGGCGGTGGCCCCCAACGCGCTGACTGACCTTACGGTGTCGATCCCGACGCCACCGGGGTGGACGAAGAAGGAGAACGCGATGTTGCCGGCGACCACCCTGGTCATCGGCAAGGGCGAGAAGCTTCCGCGGGCGATCCTGAGCGTGGTCAAACTCAACGGCAATTTTGATTCACGCGAGGCCATCAAGCACGGTGTGGTCGACGCGCAACTGGCGAAGAACTTCCGGCTGCTGGACGCCTCCAACGAGGACTACCAGGGCTTCCCGTCGTCGATGGTCCAGGGCACCCACGACATGGACGGCCAGCGCCTGCACAGCTGGTTCCGGATGGTGATCGCCACCGGGTCGGCACCGGACGACCAGCGCTACCTGGTGCAGTTGGCGATCACCAGCTTCAACGAACAGGCGCCCAAGGAGGCCGCCGACGTCGAGGCGATCATGAACGGGTTCACCGTCGCCGCCAAGTGATTCCGCAGCGGGTCGGCGCAAGTGACCCCAATTCCCTTCCGCGGCTTGCTACAGTGCGACGCACCCCGCCTGCTGAAGGGAGTTCCACAATGCCCCTTGCCCGCCGGTCGCCGCGACTTTTCGCCGGCCTCGCCGTAACCGCGGCCACCACGGTTCTGCTGACACCGGTTGCCGCACTGGCCGACCCGCCACCGGGTTGCACCGCCGCAGACCTGGCCAACGTGACCGCGGGCGTCGCCGCGTCGACCTCCGGTTACCTGTTCGCACATCCGGACGTCAACGCGTTCTACTCCGGCCTGCGCGACCGGCCCGACTCCGAGGTGCCTGAGGCCATCCGCGGCTACTTCGCGGACAATCCGCAGGCCCACGCCGACCTGCTGGGTATCCGGCAGCCGCTGGTCGAGTTCCGTAGCCGCTGCGAACTTCCCGAAGCCGACCACGGCTTGTTGGGCCAGTGATGGCTCGCCGGATCCGCGCCGCGGCGGCACTGGCACTGATCGTGCTGCCGGGCACCGTCATCGTCACACCGGCCGGCACCGCGGTCGCCGACGTGTGTGTCGGCGTGGGCCGCCGATTCCACGTCAGCACCTGCACCGACCTCACCCCGCCGCCGGCCTATTACGCCCCGCTACCCGAGGACGTGCCCCCGCCACCGCCTCCCCCACCGCCGGTGCAGACCTGTGTCGGCTACAACGGCCGCTGGATCGACACCAACAACTGCCGCTGAGCACCCTTAAGGTGGGAGCCATGGCCTCTTGGACCGCTGCCGATCTGCCCTCGTTCTCCGGACGCACCGTGATCATCACCGGCGCCAACAGTGGGTTGGGAGCCGTGACCGCACGTGAGCTGGCCCGGGTGGGCGCCAGCGTCACACTGGCTGTCCGCGACACCGGCAAAGGCGAAGCCGCCGCGGCGAGCATGCCCGGCTCTGAAGACAGGGTCAAGGTCCGCGCCCTGGATCTGGCCGACCTGTCCTCGGTGCGGCGGTTCGCCGAGGAGACCCCGGCCGTCGACGTGCTGATCAACAATGCCGGAATCATGGCGGTGCCGTACTCGACGACGGTCGACGGTTTCGAGAGCCAGATCGGCACCAACCACCTCGGCCATTTCGCGCTGACCAACCTGCTGCTGCCCAAGCTCACCGACCGGGTGGTCACGGTGTCGTCGTTCATGCACCGGCTGGGGTATGTGAGCCTGAAAGACCTGAACTGGGAGTCGCGGCGGTATCGCGCGTGGCTGGCCTACGGCCAGTCCAAGCTGGCCAATCTGCTGTTCACCAGCGAGTTGCAGCGCCGGCTGGTGGCGGCCGGCTCGCCGCTGCTCGCGCTGGCGGCCCATCCCGGCTATTCGAGCACCAACCTGCAGGGCCACACCGGCAATCGGGTCGGCGACGCGCTGATGCGCACGATCGGCAACGGCCTGTTGGCCACCAGCCCCGACTTCGGGGCGCGCCAGACGCTACACGCGGCCTCCCAGGATCTGTCGGGCAACACGTTCGTCGGGCCGCGGTTCGCCTTCATCGGCGGCACCGGTTCGGTCGGGCGCAGCCTGCTGGCCAAACGCGGCTCCACCGCCGCCGGCCTGTGGACGTTGTCCGAGCAGCTCACCGGGGTGCAATTTCCGCTCTGAGGCGCTGATGCGCTAGCCTGACCGGGCGTCACGGCGAGGGCGGCCCCTGCGGCCGCCGTTATCGACGAAGACCTGATGGTTGCCTCGATCTGGCCGTGCCTCATGCACAGGTAGCGACCACAGGAGTTTCGATGGCCAAGTCCACCACCGCGAACAAGCTCACCGCCGCGGTGCGTTCCGAGACCGGCAAGGGCGCCTCACGCCGGGCCCGCCGCGACGGCAAGGTACCCGCGGTCCTCTACGGCCACGGCACCGACCCGCAGCACCTCGAGTTGCACGCCCGCGACTACGCAGCCGTGCTGCGGAACTCGGGTACCAACGCGGTGCTGACGCTCGACATCGAGGGCACCGAGCAGCTGGCGCTGACCAAGGCCCTGGATATCCACCCGATCCGTCGCACCATCCAGCACGCGGACCTACTGGTGGTCAAGCGCGGCGAGAAGGTCATCGTCGAGGTGAACGTCGTCCTCGAGGGCGAGTCGTTCCCGGGCACGCTGGTCACCCAGGACGCCACCTGGGTGGAGATCGAGGCGGAGGCGCTGTCGATTCCCGAGCAGCTGACGATCTCCATCGAGGGCGCCGAAGCCGGCACCCAGGTCACCGCCGGCGAGCTGGAGCTGCCCGAGGGTGTGACGCTGGTGTCCGACCCGGAACTGCTGCTGGTCAACGTGGTCGAGCCGCGGGTCGAGGAGGAGCCCGAGGCCGAGGCGGCGGACGAGGCAGCCGGCGAAGCCGCCGGCGAGGCCGCGGCCCCCGAGGCCGAGTAGGCCGAGCACGGCGTGGCCGAGTCACCACCGGTGCTGGTGGTCGGCCTGGGCAACCCGGGGCCGACCTACGCCCACACCCGGCACAACGTGGGCTTCATGGTCGCCGACCTGCTCGCCCAGCGCATCGGGTCGGCCTTCAAGCTGCACAAGAAGTCCGGTGCCGACGTGGTCACCGGGCGGCTCAGCGGGCGCTCGGTGGTGCTGGCCCGCCCGCGTTGTTACATGAACGAGTCGGGCCGCCAGGTGGGGCCGCTGGCCAAGTTCTACTCGGTGCCGCCGGCTGATGTGGTGGTCATCCACGATGATCTCGACTTGGACTACGGCCGGATCCGGCTCAAGCAGGGCGGCGGCGAGGGCGGCCACAACGGGCTGCGATCCATCGCAATGGTATTGGGCAGCAAGGACTTTCAGCGGGTTCGCCTGGGCATCGGCCGACCGCCCGGGCGGCAGGATCCGGCGGCGTTCGTGCTGCAGCCGTTTGATGCGCGGGAGCGCGACGAGTTGCCGACGATCTGCGAGCAGGCCGCCGATGCCACGGAGTTGCTGATCGAGCTGGGCTTGGAGCCCGCGCAGAATGTGGTCCACGCCTGGGGCTGACCCAGCTTCCGCCCCGCGAGCGTGCGCGTGTGTACGCAAAAGCCCGGCGTGTCGGGTACAAACACGCTCCCTCGCGGAAAAGGGCGCCTAGGTGACCAGGGCGACGGAGTTGGCCCGGCGCAGCTTGCCCGACGGTGTCTTGGGGATGCTGCCCGGCCCCAGCACCACCACGTTGCGGGGCCGCATGTCGACCTCGGTGACGACTTCGTGGGCCACCTGGTGCTCGATCCGGCGCACCTCGGCGGGATCCTGCCAGGCGTTGGACTCCACCGCGACCGCGAACGTCTCGCGAGAATGCCCGGCGTCCAGGCGCACCGCGACCGCACAACCCGGGCGCACGCCCTCGACGCGGCCCGCGGCCCGCTCGATGTCGGTCGGGTAGATGTTGCGGCCCGCCATGATGATGACGTCCTTGACCCGGCCGCACACCACGACGTGGCCGTTCTCCATCTGGTAGCCCAGGTCGCCGGTGTCATACCAACCGTGCTCGTCCTGCGCCGGCAGGAAGCCCGCCATGGTCAGGTAACCCGGGGTGACCGGCTCCCCGCGCAGCTGGATCACGCCGACCCCGCGCGGCGGCAGCGAATTGCCGTGTTCGTCGACGATCCGGATCTCGATCCCCTCCAGCAGCGGCCCCAGCGAGGCCAGCCGCCGGGTGTTGCCTCGGGTCGACGGCACCGCGCGGCGCAGCGCCGCCAGCAGATCGGCGTCGACCTCGTCGACCACCAGGCCCGCGCCACACTTGGAGAACGACACCGCCAGCACCGTCTCCGCCATGCCGTAGGCCGGCAGAATCGCCTCCGGCTTCAGGCCGAACGGCCTGCCGGCGTCGATCAGATCCTCGACGTCGGCGGGCTCGACCGGCTCGGCGCCCGACAGCGCGAACCGCAGCGTGGACAGATCAAACTGGCCCGGCGTGGCCTGCTTGCGCAGCCGCTTGGCGAACAGCGCGTAGGCGAAGTTGGGGGCCGCGGTCATGGTGCCCTTGTACTTGTCGATCAGCTTGGCCCACAGCAGCGTGTCCCGCAGGAAGTCCATCGGGGTGATCTTGACCAGCTCGGCGCCGAAGTACATCGGCACCGTCAGGAAGCCGATCATGCCCATGTCGTGGAAGCACGGCAGCCAGCTGACCATGACGTCCTTGTCGACGTCGTACTCGGCGCTGATGAACATCGCCTCGGCGTTGGAGTAGATGTTGCGGTGGGTGATCTGCACGGCCTTGGGCGAACCCGTCGACCCGGACGTCAACTGCATCAGCGCCAGGTCGTCCTCGCCGGCCTCCACCGGGTCGATCGGGTCGGCGGCCAGCAGATCCTCGACGGTCAGGACCTTCAGGCCCTTCTCCTGCAGCACCGGCATCGCGGCCAGGAACGGGTCGGAGATGATCACGGCCTTGGCGTCGATCATGTCGACGACGGTCATGGTGTCTTCGGCCCACACCGCCAGGTCGGTGCGCGGCGTGGGCTGATGCAGCATGGTCAGGCTCGCAGCGCGTATCCAGACGCCCTGCGCGGTGGGGGCGATCTCGACCGGGGCGCCGGCCAGCACCCCGACCGCGTCTCCGGGGCCGACACCGGCGGCGGCCAGCCCGCCGGCGATGCGGCGGGCGCGTTCGTGCACCTCACCCCAGGTGTGCCGGACCGGTTCGTGCGGCTCCCCGGTGACCATGCCCTTGGTGGACTCGCGTGCACTGCGGAACATGTTGTCGGTAAACCTGCTCACGACGGCCTCCTAGCCGGCACCGGTGCTTTCCCCACGGGCTGAGATTTCATGTTCCACCTGCCGGAGACCACTTCGTAAGAGGCGCGCGCGCACAAATAGGTGGCGGTTGCGTCTCGATACCGTAATGCGCGGCCCACCAGATCGATGTGCGTCTGGTCGACGGGGAGTTCTTGGCCACAACTGGTCACCGCGCAGTATCTTAAACTCCTCTTAATCGAGGGGCAAATCTTGGCACGAGATTGGGGCCGCCGTCACATCCCGCTGACCGATGACGGCACCACCCTGGCACCGTAGACCGGGCCGCTGGCCACCCGCACCGCGCGGCCGGCTCCGACGGCCGCCAGTTCGACGGCGACATCGGCCGCCGAAGGCGCCGAAGCGCACAGGAACGCACACGTCGGTCCGGACCCGGTCACGATGCCCGAGAGCGCCCCCGCTTCCACGCCGGCCCGCAATGTTCTTCGCAACGCGGGATTGAGGTTGACCGCGGCCGTCTGCAGGTCATTGCCGAGCAGGCCCGCCAACCGCTGCGGATCGCCGGCGGCCAGCGCGGCCAGCACCGGTTCGGACTCGCCCACCTCCGGAAGGGCGCGCCCACTGTCGCGCAGCCGGTCCAGTTCGGCGAACACCGCCGGCGTCGACAACCCGCGGTCGGCGAAGACCAGCACCCAGTGGAACGTCTCACGGGTGAGCACCGTCGCCAGTTCTTCGCCGCGTCCGGTGCCCAACGCGGTACCGCCGTGCAGCGCGAACGGCACGTCACTGCCGAGTCGGGCGGCTATGGCGTGCAGGTCGCGTCGCGGCACGCCCAGCTCCCAGAGCACATTCATCCCGACCAGCACCGCCGCCGCGTCGGCGCTGCCGCCCGCCATCCCGCCGGCCACCGGAATGGACTTGTCGATGCTGATCGCCACGTCAGGAGCCCGGCCGACGTGCTCGGCCATCAGTTCCGCGGCTCGCCACGCGAGATTGCGTTCGTCGGTGGGCAACACCTCGGCGCCCTCGCCGGCGATCCGCAACGACAGCAGATCGGCGTCGCGCACGGTCACCTCGTCGATCAGCGAAATCGCGTGAAAAACCGTCGTGAGCTCGTGGTAGCCGTCGTCGCGGCGGTCACCGACCGCCAGGTAGAGGTTGAGCTTGCCCGGCGCGCGCACCGTGACCGAACCGGTCGGGGACCACTCGGTGGCGGCACTACCGTCGGATGCGGTCACGCCGATGACACTAGCGGGTCCATCCGCTGCGCGGTCTAGCTGAACAGGTCGGCGAAGTCGGCCTGAATGGAGCTGAAGGCCCCCAGCAGGACCTCCAACTCGAACCCGGCAGCCATGGTGACCAACCCGGTGGTGGCCGCCAGCGGCAGGCCGATCGCGTTCAGCAGGTCACCGGATGCCAGTTCCTGGGCGAAGATCGTCGCGGTGTAGGCCGGCAAGGTGGTCACCAGGGCGTTGAGGATGTCCGCGGTGGGCAGCAACGTGGCATACAGCGTCGCTGCAGCGCTGGTCAGCGTGTTGACGATGTCGGTCAGGCTCGGCATGACGAAGTCGGCGCTGCCGAGCATCTCGCCGCCGAACAGGTCCGCCGCGCTGCTCGACGACATGTTCTGCAGGGCGTCGACGAAGTCGGTCCACCCCTGCTGAGCGCCGTTCACCAGGGCGGTGAACACGTCCTGCATATTGACGTCGGGGAACAGGCCGAACGGGGTGGACACGTCCGCCGGGCCCTGCGACCAGCCGTGTTCGATGTCGCCGTAGCCGAGGTTCACCAGCACCCGCAGGCTCGGCTGCAGCAGGTCGGCGATCGCGTTGCCGAATCCACTGCCCCGCAACGGCGCCAGCAGCGGCAGGTTCTCGGTGGGAATCATGAAGTACTGGGTATTGCCGGTGTAGCCGTCGCTGACCGGCAGCTCGATCGCCGACGCCAACTGCTCGTCGGTCAGCGTCGGATAGGTGCCGTGCACGAACATGATGCCCATGAACGCATTGATGTCCGCCAACAGGTTCAGGGGGTACTTGGGGAAGTCGGCGAAGCCGTCGTACTCCTGGGTGTAGAACGCGGTCTCCCACGGCGTGTCGGTCGGGGTGCCGCCGCTGAACGTGACGCCCAGGCTGGGCAGCGACAGCTCGGGCAGATTCGGATTCAGGCTCGTCAGGTCGAAACGGGACAGCAGGCCGCCATCGGGGGTACTGGGGCTGCCCAGCATCACGAAGGACAGCTGGTCGGCGTCGGGCCGCTCATCCTCGGGCATGCTCAGCAGCTGCTTGATCTCCAGCGCGTTGATGACACCGCTCTGCGAATAGCCAAGTACGACAAGGTCATTGCCGGCAGCAGTCTCCTGCATGATCTTCTGGTGCAGGATTTCGACACCCTGGTCCAGCGAGGTGTCCAGCGGCAGCGACTTCACGCCGGTCAGCGGGTACAGGCCCTCCGGGGTGAACAACGCGTTGGTGACGTCCACCGGGAACAGCGGCTGGCCGGCGAATTTGGGCGTCGCCGGGTCCAGGAACCGGTCGGTGAGCGCCGCCAGATACTGCGGCGGCGGGACCGGCAGCCCGCTGCCGCCCATGATCCAGGACTGGGTGTCCAGCAACGTCGCCTCGGCCACCACGGTTTTGGCCGTCGAGGCCAGGCCGGGCGCCACCGTCGGCGAGACACCCAGTGCGGCGATGGTGGCGACGGCCAGCGGAACCGCACCCAACGAACGCAGCTTGCGACTGTCCACCGTTGCCATGACGACCTCCCGCACGAAGTTGGGATGATTATCACCCTCCGCCAGCAAAATGTCATTGATTTTTGGCTTTGCGATCATGTTTTTCTTAGCTTTCCGGGGAGGTGCCCGGCTTCAGCCGTCGGAGGCGGCCCCGGCCCCATAACCTGGGCCCATGGGCGACGCCGGCATCGACTTCGGCGGCTACGTGATCGACCACGAAGTCGGGCGCGGGGGACACGCCACCGTTTACCGAGCCCACGACCCTCGCCTCCGCGCCGACCAGGCCCCGCCGGTGGCGCTGAAAGTTCTCGACGAAATGCATCGCACACCCGGAGAGCAGGCGCGGCTGAACCGCGAGTTCGAGTTCGCGCGGGTCCTCGACCATCCGCATATCGTCACCGTCTTGCGGCACGGGCCGTACTGGCTGGCGATGCAGTTCGTCGACGGCGGCAATTCGACCGGGCTGCACGCGTTGCCGGATCAACTGAGCGCGCTGGCCCAGATCGCCGACGCGCTCGACCACGCCCATCACAGCGGCATCGTGCACTGCGACGTCAAACCCGCCAACATCCTGATCCCCGCCGACTTCCCCCGCGCCGGGGCGGTGCTGACCGACTTCGGCTCGGCCCACGCCGTCGTCGAGGGCGTGTGGAACCGGCCCCGGAAACCGGGCAACCCCGAGGTCTCGCTGCCCTACACCGCACCCGAGATCCTCTGTGGCAAAGCCCCGTCAGCTGCCACCGACGAATACGCGCTGGCGTGCACCGCGGTCGAGTTGCTCACCGGGGCGCCGCCGTTCCCGGCGTCGAGCGCCGCCGAACTGGTGGACGCGCACCTGCGGCGACTGCCACCGCCCGTCTCGGCGGCCTTCGGACCGGCCGCCCGCGGCCTCGACGTCGTGGTCGAACGCGCCATGGCGAAGTTGCCGGCGCGGCGCTACGACTCCTGCACCGAGTTCGTCGAACAGTTGTCCCGGGTGCTGGCCACGCCGCCGGGCCCAGAAACCTGAAGCAGGCGCACGAAATCGGCGATCGCCAGCGTCTCACCGCGGCGCGCCGGGTCGATCCCGGCCGCCTCCAGGTGCTGCGCGGCCTGCGCTCCCGATCCCGCCCACTCGGCCAAGGCGTTGCGAATAGTCTTGCGGCGCTGGGCGAACGCTATGTCGATGAGCGTGAAGACCTGCCGGCGGAACGCGTCGTCGACCGGCCAGGGCGCGGTGTCATACCGGTCGATGCGCACCAGTCCGGAGTTCACCCGCGGCACCGGCCAGAACACGCTCGGCGGCACCGTGCCGCAACGGCGCACCTCACCGAAGAACCGAGCCTTGGCGCTGGGCACCCCGTAGTCCTTGCCGCCCGGTTCGGCGGCCAGTCGCTCGGCCACCTCCAACTGCACCATCACCATCACGGTGCGAATCGAGGCGAATTCGGCCAGCAGGTGCAGCAACGCCGGGACCGCGACGTTGTAGGGCAGATTTGCCACCACCGCCGTCGGCGCGACGGCCACCTCCGCGCGCTGCAGCGTCAACACGTCCCGGCTCAGCACCGTCAAGCGGTCGGCGTCGGCGGGTGCGTATTCGGCGACGGTCACCGGCAGCCGGTCGGCCAGTACCGGATCCTTCTCGACGGCGACCACCGTCGGCCCGTGCTCGAGCAGGGCCAGGGTCAGCGAGCCGAGTCCGGGCCCGACTTCCAGGACATGGTCGGCGGCGGTGATGCCGGCGCCGGCGACGATCCGGCGCACCGTGTTGGCGTCATGAACGAAGTTCTGGCCCAGCGCTTTCCGGGGCCGCAGGTCGAGTTCGGCCGCCAGGGCCCTGATGTCGCCGGCCCCGAGTAGCCCGATGGTCAGCGTCTCCCGCTGCACACCGGCCAGGCGCCCCAGCCCTGCCGCGCCTGGGTCACCTCGGCGATCGCGATCTGCTCCTCACGGGTGGCCAGGTCGGCGCGCGGGGCATACTTCAGCCCGCCGTTGGCGATCCAGGTGCCGTAGTCGAACTGCACCCCGCCGTAGAAACCGTTACCGGTGTTGATCGCCCAGTTGCCGTGCGACTCACAGTTGGCGATGCGGTCCCACGCCGCGCCGTACACCGACGGCGGCACCTCGGTGCCCGGCTTGGCGCCGACGCGCAGCACCGAGTCGCGGGCCGGAGCCACCACCGCGTTGGACACCGGCAGCCGGCCGGTCTCGGCGCCGTTGACGGTGGCCACCGAGTAGGTCACATCCTGGGTGCCGGGGGTGCCGGGATCCTCCACGATCTGCCGGCTGATGTTCATCGACGGGTCCTCGACGCGCCGCGCGGTCGGGGGCAGCGGCACCCGCTCGGTGACGTGGGTGACCCGGATGCGAGTCACCTGGATCTCCATACCCTCGGTGACGGGGGTCGAGGCCGGGGGGCTGACCTTGTCCGCCTGTTCCAACGGGGCGCCGTCGGCGGCCAGCAGTTCGGCGACGTTGCGCGCGGCCAGGCGCACCGTGCGCACCACACCGCCGTCGTCGATCCGGACGTTCTTGGCGCTCAGCACCGGCAGCGCCATGCCCGCAAGCGGGACCCGGCTACCGCGCGACGCCGCGGCCGGTGCGGTGTCGGTCATCGACAGTTGCGCCAGCGCCTCGTCGACGGACAACGCCGTCGTCCAGACCTGTTGGGGTTCGCGGCCGTCCAGGGACAGCTGCAACGGCCGGCTACGCCGCACCACGATGGTGTCGGCGTTCTGCACCCGGGCGTCGCGCGCCGGGGTCACGTCGTCACGGTCGCCCAGGTCGAACCCGTTCTCGGCGACCACATCGATCACCCGCGACCGCATGGTGGTCACGGTGACCGGGGTGCCGTCGACGTCCAGCGTCACGGTCTTGGCACTGGCGACTGCGAAGCCGCCGGCGAAGGTCAGCACCAGCAAGAGCGCACCGACCAGCATCCGCAGCATCGGCGAGGGGGCCTGATGCAGCCTGGTCAAAGTGTTCAAGGAACAGAAACCTCACGACGCGAAAACATGGCAAAGGGGCCCTTGCGGCGCCCCGATTTATAACGAGACGGTAACGAACCCACCAGCGTCGGGCAACCGAATGTGACCTGCACTACGTTTCCGGTTTCAGCGCAAGTCGTACACCCGACGGGCGTTGCGGCTCGTAACCTGCGCCAGGTCAGCTGCCGACACTCCCAGCAGCTCAGCCAGCGCCCTGACAGTGTAGGGCAGGCAATAGGGCTCGTTGGGCGCGCCACGGTACGGGTGCGGGGTCAAAAACGGCGCATCGGTCTCCACCAGCAGCTGCTCGCGCGGGATCAACGGTACGGCCTCTCGCAGGTCACGGGCATTTTTGAAGCTGACCGTGCCGGACAGGCTGAGCGTCCAGCCGGCGTCGACGCAGGTGCGGGCCATCTCCGGGCCGGACGAGAAGCAGTGGAAGATCACCCGCTCGGGGGCGCCCTCGGCGCGCAGCACGTCCAGCACGGCCGCATCGGCGTCGCGATTGTGGATCATCAGCGGTTTGCCGGTGCGTTTGGCCAGGTCGATGTGCCAGGCGAAGGCGTCTTTTTGCGTCGCGGGTTCGGCGCAGCCCGCCAGCCGGCCCGGCCAGTACAGGTCCAAGCCGGTCTCGCCGATCGCCACGACCCGCGGGTGGGCGGCCAGCGCCTCGATCTCGGCGCGCGCGCCGTCGGTGAGGCTGTCGGTGCGGGTGGGGTGCAGGGCGACGGCGGCGTACACCCGATCGTCGGCGTCTGCGGCCCGGGTCACCCAGCGCGCCGAGTCCAGGTCGTCGGCGACGGTCACCACCGCCTGCACGCCGACCGCGCTGGCCCGGTCCAGGATCGCGGGCACGTCGTCGACGCCGCACGCATCGAGATGGGTGTGCGCGTCGACCAGCGGAGTCAGCGGCTCCGGCGCAGGCGGCGCCGGGCGTTCGGCTGATCGTCTAGAGCTCACCCGCACACCTTAGGGTGAAGCTTGATGAGACAGCTTGAGCCCTTCTACGTCACCACCGCGATCACCTATCCCAATGGTGACCCGCACATCGGTCACGCCTACGAATACATCGCCACCGACGCGATCGCCCGGTTCCACCGGCTCGACGGGTTCGACGTGCGCTACCTGACCGGCACCGACGAGCACGGGCTGAAAATGGCCGAGACCGCCGCCGCCGAAGGGATCCCGACGGCGGAGCTGGCGCGACGCAACTCCGATGTGTTCCAGCGCCTGCAGGAACGGCTCAACATCTCCTTCGACCGGTTCATCCGGACCACCGACGCCGACCACCTGACGGCGTCCAAGGCGATCTGGCAGCGCATGGTCGACGCCGGTGATATCTATCTGGACGCCTACTCCGGCTGGTACTCGGTACGCGACGAGCGGTTCTTCACCGAGGCCGAGACCCGCCTCACCGACGACGGCTCGCGGGTGGCCGGCGAGACCGGGGCGCCGGTGACCTGGACCGAGGAGCAGACCTACTTCTTCCGGCTGTCGGCCTACACCGACAAGCTGCTGGCGCACTACGAGGCCAACCCCGGTTTCATCGCCCCGGAGGTGCGCCGCAACGAAGTGGTCAGCTTCGTCTCCGGCGGGCTGCGCGACCTGTCGATCTCCCGCACCTCGTTCGACTGGGGCGTGCCGGTGCCCGGCCACCCCGACCACGTGATGTACGTCTGGGTGGACGCGCTGACCAACTACCTGACCGGGGTCGGCTATCCCGACACCGACTCCGAGTCCTTCCGCCGGTACTGGCCGGCCGATCTGCACATGATCGGCAAGGACATCATCCGATTCCACACCGTGTACTGGCCCGCGTTTCTGATGTCGGCCGGAATCGAGCTGCCGCGCAAGGTTTTCGCACACGGCTTCCTGCTCAACAGCGGCGAGAAGATGAGCAAGTCGGTGGGCAACGTCATCGACCCGGTCGAGTTCGTCGACAAGTTCGGGGTCGATCAGGTGCGGTATTTCCTGCTGCGAGAGATCCCCTTCGGTCAGGACGGCAGCATCTCCGAGGAGGCGTTGATCAGCCGCATCAACGCCGACCTGGCCAATGAGCTGGGCAACCTGGCGCAGCGGTCACTATCGATGGTCGCCAAGAACCTGGCCGGGGTGGTCCCGGAACCGCTGGCGCCCACCGGTGACGACGAGGAGCTGCTGGCCCAGGCCGACGGATTATTGGAGAAGGTGCGGGCGGCGTTCGGCACCCAGGCCATGCACCTGGGTCTGGAGGCGATCTGGCTGATGCTGGGTGCGGCCAACCGATATTTCTCCGCCCACGAGCCGTGGAAACTCGCCAAGAGCGAGTCCGCCGCCGATCAGGCCCGGTTCGGCACCGTCCTGTACACCACGCTGGAGGTGGTGCGGATCGCGGCGCTGCTGGCGCAGCCGGTGATGCCCGAATCGGCGGGCAAGCTGCTCGACCTGCTGGGCCAGACCGCCGAGCAGCGGATGTTCACCGCCGTGCCGCACCGGCTGACACCTGGTCTGACGCTGCCCGCGCCATCCGGGGTGTTCCCGCGCTACCAGCCCTGAGCCGACGAGACGCCTACCGCGGGTCCAGTCGGACGACCACTTTCACCCGGCCCTGCTCGTCCCGCTCCGCGACGGCGTGCCCGGGCCGGTCCGCGCCGTCGAGCCGGATCGTCAACGGCCCGCCGTCGCCGGAGAAGTTGCGCCACCAGGCCTTCTTGTCGGGCAGGGTGACCCCGATGGCGACCTCGTCACCGCTGCGCCAGTAGGCCACCGGAAGACTGAAAGTCTGTCCGGACCGCCGCCCGACATAGCTGATCATGGTGAGCCGACGGCCCAGCCGCGAACCGAGCAGCGGCGCAGTGACCAGCGACGTCGTGACGGCATTGAACGCGCGGACGAACATCCGCGCCGGCCCACCGAAACCCATGGCCCCACCCTACGCACGCGGTGAGACAGCTCACAGTGCGTCACATACCGGCGGGCCGGGGTGTCTTGAGGGCATCACCCATCTGCAGAGACAGGAGCAACTCATGACTCGCACCCACGTTGTCGTCGTCGGTGGTGGCTACGCCGGCACCATGGCCGCCAACCGCCTGCTGAAGAGTCCCGACGTCGATGTCACCGTGGTCAACCCGCGTCCGGTGTTCGTCGAGCGGATCCGGCTGCACCAGCATGTGGCCGGTAACTACCAGGCCGTCCGCGACTACGGCGACCTGCTGGGCGATGGTGTCCAGCTGGTGGTCGACGCCGCCGACCGGATCGACGCCGCCGACCGCCGGCTCCGGCTGGCGTCGGGCACCGTACTGCGTTACGACTTCCTCATCTACGCCGTGGGCAGCACCGGTGCGATCACGCCCACCGTTCGGGGTGCCGCCGAATTCGCCTATTCCCTCAGCGAACTGGAGCATGCACAGCGGCTGCTGGCCCGGCTCGGCGAGGTGACCGTCGACGCCCCGGTGATCGTCGTCGGCGGCGGGCTGACCGGCATCGAGGCCGCCTCCGAACTGGCCGGGCAGGGTCGGCCGGTCACCCTGGTCTGTGGCGGAATCCTGGGCCCGTCAGTGGGCGCCCCGGGGCGCCGCTCACTGGCCAAGGCGCTGCGCAAGTTGGGTGTCGAGGTGCGTCAAGCCGCCACCGTCACCGCGGTGCGCTCCGACGAGGTGCAGTTGCAGGACGGCTCCGTGCTGCCGAGCGCGGTAACCGTCTGGGCGGCGGGCTTCGGCGTCCCGGACCTGGCCACTGCCAGTGGGCTGGCCACCGACGCGCTGGGCCGGCTGGTCACCGACGAGACCCTGACCAGCATCGACAATCCGTGGATCGTCGCGGCCGGGGACGCGGCGGCGCCGTCGGGCCGACCGTTGCGGATGAGCTGCCAGGCTGCGATACCGCTGGGCGCCCAGGCCGCCGACACCGTGCTGGCGCGTATCGCCGGCAGCCCGGCGGACGCACTGGATCAGGCCTTCACCGGGCAGTGCATCAGCGTCGGCCGTCAGGCCGCCACCGTGCAGCTGGCCCGTCGCGACGACACCCCGGTCAAGGCGTTCGTCGGCGGCCGGCTGGCCGCGGCGATCAAGGAGACGATCTGCAAAGCCACCGTGTGGGGGATTCGGCGCGAGGGCGCCAAGCCCGGCTCGTACCGTTGGCTGAAGGCCGGCGCGCGGTCGGTCGCGGTTGAACAGGAGACGGCGGTGTGAGCAACCAACACGCCGAACGGTTCACCGAGCTGCGGCCGCTGCTGTTCACCATCGCCTACGAAATCCTGGGCTCGGCGACCGAATCCGACGACGTCCTGCAGGACAGCTACCTGCGGTGGGCGGAGGTGGATCTGGCGGAGGTACGCGACGCCAAGCCCTACCTGGCTCAGCTGGTCACCCGCCAGGCGCTCAACGCGCTGCGGGCGGGTGCCCGGCGCCGCGAGGATTACGTCGGGCCGTGGCTGCCCGAACCGCTGCTGCTCGACGACCAGGACCCCTCGGCCGACGTGGTGCTCGCCGAGTCGGTCTCGATGGCGATGCTGGTAGTGCTGGAGACGCTCGGCCCCGACGAGCGCGCGGTGTTCGTGCTGCGCGAGGTGTTCGGGTTCGGCTACGACGAGATCGGCGCCGCGGTGGGCAGATCCCCCGCCGCGGCGCGCCAGATCGCGCATCGGGCCCGCGGCCACGTGCAGGCCCGGCGACCGCGCTTCACCCCGGTGGACCCGGCCGAGAACGCCCGGATCACCGAGGAATTCATGACTGCGGCAGCCGGCGGAGATATCACGGCCGTGCTGTCGATGCTGGCTCCCGACGTGGCGTGGACCGCCGACAGCGGTGGCAAGGCCACCGCGGCACGCCAGCCGGTTGTCGGAGCCGACAAGGTGTCTCGGGCGGTCATCGGGTTGCTACGCCGGGGCGCGGCGCTGCCCGACGTGCACGTCGAGGTGGCGAACTGCAACTGGGCCCCGGCAGTGTTGCTCTACAGCGCGGGCCGGTTGGAGGGCGTGTTCACCCTCGAGATCGTCGACGGCCTGATCACCAACTTCTACGCGATGCGCAACCCGGACAAGCTGGCGGCGCTGGCGGCTGCCCGGGAGATCACCCGCAGCTAAGACGTCTGACAAGCTGGTGCGGTGCGAATCGAGCCGCTCGGCGACCTGGGCACGGCACCGCAGGTGCTGCGCGCGGTCGGTGCGGCGACCGCCCGGTGTGGTCTGCCGCCGCCGGCCGCGTTGACCGGCGAGTGGTTCGGCGCCCGCGCCGTGATCGCTCCCAGTGTGGCCGTCGAACCCGTCGACCCGGCCCGGGTGTTCGACGTCTCGCCCGGCCGGCGGTGCGACGCGGTGGGCGGCGGTTGGATCGGCTACCTGTCCTACCCGGACCCCGGCGCCGACGACCTGGGCCCCCGGATTCCCGAGGCTGCCGGCGGCTGGACCGACTACGTGTTGCGCCAGGACGCCACGGCCGGGCAGTGGTGGTTCGAGAGTCTTTCCGGCGCGCCGATACCGGGCTGGCTGGCCGAGGCGCTGACCACGCCCGCGCCCGAGCGCCGCTGCCGCATCTTCTGGGAGACACCCGACCGGCAGGCGCACCGCGCCGGGGTGCTGGCCTGCCTGGAGGCCATCCGGGACGGCGAGGTGTATCAGGCATGCGTCTGCACCCGCTTCACCGG
>NZ_QMEX01000199.1 GCF_003284925.1 Mycolicibacter senuensis | reverse complement strand
GCTGCTGCTCGGTGTCACCATCGGGGTGTCGGTGGTGGTGAGCTGCTCTTCGGGCATGGTCTGGTCGGGGTCGACGAACGTCAGCGCCACCTGCCGGTCCAATGCGGTGTCGAGGGCCTGCCAGAACTGCAGCAGGGGGGTGCCGCCGTGGCGCACCAGCAGCCGGTAGCGGCCGCCGGCGATGCTCAGACCGGGGGTCAGCTGGCCCTCGTCGGCCGGCTCGGGGTTGGCGGCGGAGCCGGCGACAGGCCGCTGGGGTTGCGGCGGAGCAACCGATCGCGACGCCGCGCCAGCCCCGGCACCCTCCGAGGGTTTGTTGGCCACCTCCGTGCCTTTCGGTGTCCAGCCACCGGCGATGTGGTCCGGGGGCGAGTGCCGGCCGGGATCGTTGGTGGCGTCCCCGCCCGGCGTGGGCAAACGGTTGTGCTCAGCGTACGGGACGGCCGGTTCGGGAGACGGTGGGTTGGCCATGCCGATATGCGCACGGCGGGTGCCGAGTCGGCGGCGCACGGCGGCCAGCGCCGCGGCGGCTTCGGGCACCTGAGCGCCCACCAGGACCGCCCCGATGATCGGCAGCATCACCAGCGCCAGCACCAGAAGGCGCAGCATGGATCCGGCCGCGCCGTGGTCGGTCAGCGTTCGCAGGCCGAGCACCCGGTCGAGCACCTCGGCGACCAGGCCCGCCAGCAGTGACGCCGTCACCGTGACCAGAATGGTGCGGACCACGTTCGGGCCCAGCAGGTGGCCGCTGACCGGCCGCAGCGCGCGCCGCAACAGGATGTGCCCGACGGCCGCGCCGGCGAGGAACCCCAGGCCGTTGGCGAAGCCCAGGTAGGCGGCCACCAGGTCGGGATTGTCGGTCAGGTGCGGGGCCATCACCGATGCGGCGATCTTGACCGCGGTGATGATCACGATCATCGCGATGGGGATCCAGGGTTGCTCCCGGGCGTAGAACACCCGCAATTGCAGCAGCACCATGGCGTAGGGGATCAAGGTGAACGCCGACATGGCGATCGCGGCACCCAGGTATCCGGCATCGACGTCACCGAAGTTGCCGTAGGCGAACAGCGCGCTGCCGATGGCCGGGCCGCCGACGGTCATCAGCGCCACGATCGGGATCAGCGTGATCATCATCAGCCGGGTGGCCAGCGACAGATCGGCGAGCACCGCGGGATCGTCGCCGGCGGCGGCATTACGGCTCAGCCGCGGCATCACCACCGTCAGCACGGTCACCCCGATCATGCCGAACGGCAGCTGCAACAGCAGCCAGGCGTAGTAGTAGATCGCCGGACCGGACGCCGCCGAGGTGGCCGCGATCTGGTTGGTGACCACCAGGCCGATCTGGCTGATCAACACGTAGAGCACCATCGCGGCGGCCATCGCGCCGAAGCGCTTGAGCCGGTCGTCGATGCCCCACAACGGCCGCAGGCTGATCCGCTCCCGCCGGATCGCGACCAGCAGGACCGCGGTCTGGGCCACGACACCTGCCGTGGTGCCCAGGCCCAGCACCAGCAGCTTGGCGTTGCCCATCCGCACCGGGTCGACCGACAGTTCGCCGGGCGCCAGCAGGTAGACGACCAACGTGGCGATTGCGACGACGTTGTTGACCACCGGCGCCCAGGCCGGCACCCCGAAGATGTTGCGGGTGTTCAGGATTGCCATGAACACCGACGACAGCCCGTAGCAGATCACCTGGGGGAGCAGCAGATAGGCGAACGCGGTCGTCAGCGGTTCGTTGACCTGGGGGTCGCCGCCCAGCATCAATCGGACGAGCAGCGGCGCAGCGGCCACCGAGATGACGGTGGTCGCCAGCAGCAGTGCGGTGGCCAGTGTCACCAGGCGCCGCACGAACGCGGCCCCGCCATCGGGGTCGTCGCGTTCGGCGCGGGCCAGCACCGGCACGAAGATCGCGGTGAAGGTCGCCTCCAACACCAGCGCGGCGATCTGGTTCGGCAACTGGTTGGCGACCGAGAAGGCGCTCGAGAGCGCCGCGCCCAGGATGGCGGCCAGCAGCACGATCCGGATGAAGCCGGTGATCCGGCTGACCAGGGTGGCCAGTGCCATTCCCCATGACCGCGACACCACGGCGGCGTCGGTCAGCTCCGGCCGTGCGGGCTGCGGCGCCGGTGCGGTCACCGGTCCACATCCCGGCTGCTGCGGCCCGCGGTCGCCGCCGGTGAACGCGGGCGGTTCGGGTCGGGTGGGCTGGGACGATCCAAGTCGGCGCGGTCGGGCTGGCCGCGGAAGCGGTGCCACAGCCGGCGACCGGTCAGCACGGTGAGCGCCGCCGCCGCCGTCATGGTGAAAAAGAACAGCACCATGCCGTAGGCGTTCGAGTGCACCGACAGCCGCGCCGACTCGCCCAACGGCAGCCCGGCCGGGGTCTGCAGCGCCACGTCGACGACGAAGTGCTGGTTGACCCGCACCTCCACCGGGACCCGCAGTGGCAGGTAACCCGGGGGCAGCTCCAGATCGCCCATGTCGGCCACCGTCATCCCGGGCGGCGCGTCGACGTGCAGCCGTACCCGGATGGGCACCGCCAGATCGTTGCGCAGCGCCAGCGGCAGCGGGCTGTGCTCGGTGGCCAGCGTGTAGGACCCGGCCGGATTGACGATGGTGACCGCGCCGATCAGATCCGCGACGGTGTCGCCGACGACCGACAGCCGCTGCGCTGCCAGGCCGCCGCGCACGTCGAGCGGCTCGGACTGGCTCAACGCGCGCAGCATGTCCTCGGCGAGCGGCGCGGTGTAGGCCTCGCCGGTCAGGCCGGTGCGAACGTCGGTGGTCAGCGCCGCCGTCAATGCCCACAGCCGGCCGATGTGGTCGGTGACCGCGCCGATGACATCCGGGCCGAAACCGCCCAGCGCCTGCTCGGCCGGTGGCGGATGCGCCGGTGCGGCGGTGACGCCCTGCGCTTCGGCGATCACCGCGGTCAGCGGCCGCGGGACCGCCAGCCCGGACCGCAGTGCGGTGCCGACCGTGGTCAGCACGGCCTGGGCGTCGTCGACCCGCGGCTTCCAGTACGCCGGGGGCATCAGAATCTGGTCGCGCGGCTCGTCGGGGCCATCGGGGGCTTCCAGCCCCCGCCACAGCATCGCTCCGAGAGCGTCCTGCCGGCGGGCCAGCGCGGAGTCATGGTGCAACCGGACCGTCAGCGAGCTGTCGAGGTAGGTCGGGGCCACCGGATCGGTGCCCAGGCCGGCCAATGCCGCGCCGACGGCAGGGTCATACGGCGCGACTACCAGGTGCGGGGACAGCCGCCGCGGGGTGACGTCGGCGGTGGCCGACGCGCCGGTGGCGGAGTCCTGGGCCGAACAGTCACCGGCGGTGATCACCACCGCTTCGCCCTCGGAGCTCTCGGCGCTGATCAGGTCGGCGGCGCCGGCTGTGAGTTTGCCGTCGCCGAGCACGACCGCGCCCCGGGTCGACGTCACCTGGAGGATCCGGTCGACGATGTCGGAGGGCCGGCTCACCGCGATCGCGTCGAGTCCGGGGTCGCCGACCCGGGCCAGGGCGTCGAGGTCGGCCTGCGCGTACGGCGTCGCGGTGACACAGCTGCGGTGTGCCAGCCGGCGCAGCCGCTCCAGCCAGCTCGTGGCGGCCGCCTGGCCGGTGCCCGGGTGGGACGCGGCGCCCTCGGGGGAGTCGGCGACCAGGTAGCCCTGGGTCATCGCGTTGACCGTGACCAACAGGTCGGGGTCGATCGCCAGGCACAGCGCCTGATTGACGACGCCGCCGCCGTCGACGGTCGGGCTGGTGGCGAACTCGGCGGCCGACAGTAGGGCGTCGAGCCGGCCACCGGGGGCCAGCGACCTCGCCAGCTCGTCGTCGGTGAGCCGAACCGGAAGGGTGCCGCCGGGTGCCCCGGGGGTGAGTCGGGGCCGGTCGGCCAGCGGCCACAACATGGTCAGCCGCACCGGCCGGGAGGTGTCGGGCGCGACGACGCCGGAGAGCGGATCGGAGTCCGCCTCGGTTTTGGGCAGGCCGGTCACCGGAAGCAGAAAGCGGGCGTCGTCGAGGCGGGCCGGCTCGCCGTAGTCGGGCGTGCCGTTGACGTTGACCAGCAGCGGATAGATACCCGGACGGTCGATGCTCAACGCCGGTTGGATCGCCGAGCGCAGCGGCGCCGACAACGTGAAGCGGACCTCCTGGCCGCGTTGCAGTTCGGCCGCCACCGTGCTGAACGGGCCCACCGGACGGTATTGGTCATTGCTGCCGCTGAGGTTGGTGCGCAAGCCGGCCGATGAGGCGACGGCGCCGGCCTGCTCGAGGCGCACCATCACGTCGCGGACCGGCCGGTCGCCGACATTGCTCACCGTGCCGGAGACGGTGACGACCGGGACGCTGGAGGTGGTGATGAGCTCAGGGGTGACCTGATCGACACGGATCTGCACGAATGACATTCCGCCGGGCTCGCCGGCGATGGCATGCGGGGCGGCGGCCGAGCCGAGCGCCATGCCCAGGGCCATCAGGAAGGCGGCCACGACCGCCCGAGCGGCCGTGCGGGGCACTGACAAGGCGGGCAGCCTGCCCCCACCGCTACGTCGGGTGCGGATCACGGGTCCAGCCCGCGACCGTTCTTCCGGTCCGGTGCGCGGCCGTCGGGGCGAGAGTGGCGGGTGCGCGAATGCGTCTGCGGCCGCCGCCACGGCGCGGTCACCGGCAGCGGCGGCAGCGCGGCCGGGCCGTCGGCCTGCAGCCGGTCGATCAGTTCGTCGGCGACCACCGCCAGCCGGCGTTCGTCGGCGTAGGCCAACCGGGACGGCAGTTCCCGGACCGGCACCCACGCCACTTCGCTGACCTCCACGTCGTCGTCGCACAGTTCTCCGCCGGAGAACCGCAGCAGGTAGTGGTGCACGGTCTTGTGTACGCGGCGGCCCTCGGTGACGAACCAGTAGTCGATGCTGCCCAGGGCGGCCAGCACGTCGCCCTGAACGCCGGTTTCCTCGGCGACCTCCCGGATCGCGGTCTGCTCGGCGGTCTCACCGACCTCGATGTGACCCTTGGGCAGCGACCACAACATCCTGCCGCGGCGGTCGATGCGGCCGATCAGCGCCGCGACCTGGTCCTCACGCGGCCCGTCGATGCCGTCGACGACCAGGCCACCGGCCGAGGTCTCGTGCACGGTGCGTAGCCGCGCCGGCCCGTGACGTGCGGTGCGGGGCCGACGCTGCGCTGGGCGGCCGGTCGGCGCGGCCGCGCTGCTGTCGGTGGCCGCGGCCTCGGTGTGGCCGGTTTTCGGACCTGAAGTGCGTCG
>NZ_QMEX01000198.1 GCF_003284925.1 Mycolicibacter senuensis | reverse complement strand
GGCCCGCCCGCAGTGTGGGCCAGGCCCCGGGTCAGGCGCTCTCGGTGGGTCAGCTGGGTCTCCTTGGACAGGCGCATGATCCAACGCTACCCGTGACGCAGCCCACGCCGCCGGGAATGGCACACTGTGATGCCATGACCACCAGCCCTATCGCCACCGCAACCGCCACGATGCACACCAACCGCGGCGACATCAAGATCGCGCTGTTCGGCAACCACGCCCCCAAGACCGTCGCCAACTTCGTCGGCCTGGCGCAGGGGACCAAGGAGTACTCCACCACCAACGCCTCCGGCGGCTCGTCGGGCCCGTTCTACGACGGCGCGGTGTTCCACCGGGTGATCGGCGGCTTCATGATCCAGGGCGGCGACCCGACCGGCACCGGTCGCGGCGGACCCGGGTACAAGTTCGAGGACGAGTTCCACCCCGAGCTGGTGTTCGACAGGCCTTATCTGCTGGCGATGGCCAACGCCGGTCCCGGCACCAACGGCTCGCAGTTCTTCATCACCGTGGGCCAGACCCCGCACCTGAACCGCAAGCACACCATCTTCGGCGAGGTCGTCGATCCGGACTCGCGCGGCGTCGTCGACGCCATCGCCAACACGGCGACCGACCGGGGCGACCGGCCCACCGAGCCGGTGGTGATCGAGTCGGTCACGGTCTCCTAGCGCCCGGTTGTTCGGACGCTGTCAGGGGCCGGTGTAGCCGGCCGCCGACAGGACAGCGAACACGTCGCGGGGATCGGTGCCCAGATCCCAGCGGGACAGGATGAGCAGATCGTCGTCAGCCGTCTCGATCTCCAGCAGGTGTTGCGTCCGCCCGATCCGCTGGAAGTCGGTGACGCGGACCCGGGTGAGGTCGCCGGGGGTCAGCAGCCGGGTGCGCCACCAGCCGCGCAGCACCAATCCCTGACCGGTTAGCGCCAGCCGTGGCCGCGACCGCCAGGAGAAACCGGCAAACACCAGCATTCCGATTCCGGCGAGGCCTGCCAGCAGCCGCCCCGGCAAGTCTGTGGCGAGCGTCACAGCACTGATAGCTAACACCGCGCCGGCAAGCGCGCAACCAGCGATTCCGCGGGCGGGCGGCGCCCACTGGGTTTGCTGGCGGCGGTCGTCAGTCAATGCGACCTGCGGTTTTGAGGTTATCTACAGGGGTTGTCCACAATGGGGATGAATCACATCGTTGTGATTGGGCAACCGCTTGGTTACCCAGCTGGCATCGCCGACGACATGACATAACCGAAATCCCAGGCCGGATCGGCTCAACGCCACCGCATGGTGAGCAACAGCCCGGTGATCATGAAAGCAAACGCGATCGCGTAATTCCACGGGCCCAGCTCGGCCATCCAGTTCAGCGCCGCCGGGGTGTCCAACCCGGTGGCGGCCAACTGATACACCATCAGCCACACCAGCCCGAAGAGCATCAGCCCTAGAAACAGCGCGACGAACCAGACGCTCGACGGCCCGCCCTTGACCTTGACCGGGGTGCGGCTCACCGACGAGGGGGTGAAGCTGGTCTTCTTGCGAACCTTCGACTTGGGCATCGGTACCTCGGGACAGTGCGGCGGTGAAGCTGCGAGTATGGGTCGCGTACGAGATTAACCCAGCCGGGCACCCACCCGAGAATTGGAGAGCCGATGAACGGCGCGTCCCCGGGCCGCAGTTCCGCATGGCGGATCGGCGTCCCGCTGGTGTGTCTGTCGGCCGGACTGCTGTTGGCCGCCACCCACGGGGTCTCGGGGGGCAAGGAGATCCGCCGCGGCGACGCGCCCCGCCTGGTCGATTTGGTCCGTGCCACCCAGTCCACGGTCGAAGAGCTCACCGACAACCGGGACACGCTGGCCGAGGCCGTGGGCTCGGTGCACGGCCGGGGCGCCGGTGCGGCGCTGTCAGCGATGCGCAACCGCACCGATCAACTGGCCGAGGCCGCCGGGTTGGGGGCCGTCTACGGGCCCGGCCTGGTGGTGACCCTCACCGATGCCCAGCGCGACGCCAACGGTCGCTTCCCCCGAGACGCCTCCCCCGACGACCTCGTGGTCCACCAACAGGACATCTCGGCCGTGCTCAACGCGATGTGGAGCGCCGGCGCGGAAGCCATCCAGATGCAGGATCAGCGGATCACCGCGGAGTCGGCGCCGCGGTGCGTCGGCAACACCCTGCTGCTGGGCGGCCGGACCTACAGCCCGCCCTATGTGATGACGGCGATCGGCGACCCCGACGCGATGCAGGCCGCGTTGGCCGCCGCTCCCCTGGTCACGCTCTACAAGCAGTACGTGATCCGGTTCGGCCTGGGCTACAGCGAGCAGGTCAGCACGGATCTGCAGGTGGTCGAGACGCCGAGACCCGCCCGGATGCGCTACGCCGTCCCGGCCGGCCCGATCGACTACTGAGCCCTGCGGGCCGGCAACGCGACGGTAGCCTGTCAGCGTGCGGATCCTGGTCGTCGACAACTACGACAGCTTTGTGTTCAACCTGGTGCAGTACCTGGGCCAGTTGGGTGTGCAGGCTGCCGTCTGGCGCAACGACGACGCCCGGCTGGCCGGCCCGGCCGCGCCGGACCAGGTGGTGGCCGACTTCGACGGCGTATTGCTGAGCCCCGGACCGGGCACCCCGGAGCGCGCCGGGGCGTCGATCCCGGTGGTCGAGGCGTGCGCCGCGGCCCGGATCCCGGTGCTGGGGGTCTGTCTGGGCCATCAGGCGATCGGTGTCGCGTTCGGCGCCACGGTGGGGCGTGCGCCGGAATTGTTGCACGGCAAGACCAGTACCGTCTTCCACTCCGACACCGGGGTGCTCAAGGGTCTGCCGGACCCGTTCACCGCCACCCGTTACCACTCATTGACGATCCTCCCCGAGACGTTGCCCGCCGCGCTGGAGGTCACCGCCCGCACCCGCGGCGGGGTGATCATGGGTGTGCGGCACACCGGGCTGCCCATCCACGGCGTGCAGTTCCACCCGGAGTCCATCCTCACCGAGGGCGGTCACCGGATGCTGGCCAACTGGCTGGAGGCCTGCGGCTATCCGTGCGACGAGGCGTTGGTGCAGCGGCTGGAGGACGAGGTCGCCGCCACCGTGCAGAGCGCCCGCAGCCCCGCCGGTGGGGCGCAGCCGATCGCAAGCGCGACGTAGTCGGGCGCAGCGGGTCGGCTATTGGCCGAAGCGCAGCGTGATGTTGCCGTCGGTGTTGACGCCCTGGCCGGCCGCGGGACTCTGGTAGACCACCCGGTTGTGGCCGGAGCCGCCGGCGTCGACGTCGGCGCCCTTGATCAACATCCCGGTCCAGCCCAGCGCCCGTAGCTGCGGTTCGGCATCGGTCCAGAACATCCCGGCCAGATCCGGCATGACGAACTGGTTGCCGCGCGACACCTGCAGCTCGATCACGCCGTCGACGGGTGCGGTCTCACCGCTCGGCGGGCTGGTGCCGATCACCACACCGGCCGGGCGCGGACTGTCCACCGCCACCTCGGTGATCTTGGTGAAGCCATAGACGGTCAGGTTCTTCTGCGCGAGCTCCACCGTCTGGCCGGTGACGTCCGGGACGGGTTTGGTGGCCGGGCCGGAGCCCATCACGATCACGATCTCATTGGTGATCGCGGTCGTCTGGTTGGCCGGCGGGTTGGTGCCGACGACCTTGTCCTTGAGTTCCGGTGTGGAAGGCGAGTCGACCTGCTTGAACTTGCCGAAGCCGGCGGCGGTGAGCTTCTTGACCGCGTCGGCGTAGCTCAGCGAGGCCACGTCGGGCACCTGCCGCTGCTCGGGGCCGTAGGACACGTTGACGGTGATCTTGTCGCCCTTGTTCGCCGGGGCGCCGGCGGGCGGCTCCGTGCTGATCACGTGATCGGGCGGCACGTCGGAGTCGGCGCGCTGCTCGGTGCGGGTCTTGAAGCCCTTGTTCTGCAGCTCGGCGATCGCATCGACCGACGCCCGGCCACTGACGTCGGGCACCTGGATCTGGTGGGTGCGGCCGCCGAAACTGTTGATCGACACCGTGACGATGACCGTCAGCACCGCCAGCACGATCGCCGCTATCAGCCACCGACCCACCGAACCCGGACGCTCGTGGCCGAAGTCGAGTTCCTGGCGCGGCAGCGGATCGGTGGGAGCCCCGGAGCCGCCACCCGCCCGGGAGGCCAGCAGGGAGGCGCGATCGGCCTCGGTGAGCACCCGGGGAGCTTCCGGCTTCTCCCCGTTGTGCACCCGCACCAGGTCGGCGCGCATCTCGGCGGCCGTCTGGTAGCGGTTGTCCGGATTCTTCGCCAGCGCCTTGAGCACCACCGCATCCAGGTCGGCCGACAACCCTGGCCGGCGCTGCGACGGCGGCACCGGGTCTTCGCGGACGTGCTGGTAGGCCACCGCCACCGGTGAATCACCGATGAAAGGCGCGTCGCCGGTGAGGATTTCGTACAGCACGCAGCCCAGCGAGTAGACGTCCGAGCGGGCGTCGACGGGTTCGCCGCGGGCCTGCTCGGGCGACAGGTACTGGGCGGTGCCGATCACCGCCGCCGTCTGGGTGACGCTGTTGCCGGCGTCGGCGATCGCGCGGGCGATGCCGAAGTCCATCACCTTCACCGCGTTGTGCTTGTCGATCATGATGTTGGCCGGCTTGACGTCGCGGTGGATGATGCCGTGCTGGTGGCTGAAATTCAGCGCCTGGCAGGCATCGGCGATCACCTCGATGGCGCGGATGGGCGGCATCGGGCCTTCGTTCTGCACGATGTCGCGCAGCGTCACACCCTCGACGAGTTCCATCACGATGTAGGGCAGCGGACCGGCCGGGGTGTCGGCTTCCCCGGTGTCGTAGACGGCGACGATCGCCGGGTGGTTCAGCGCGGCGGCATTCTGCGCCTCGCGGCGAAACCGCAGATAAAAGCTCGGGTCGCGGGCCAGGTCGGCACGCAACACCTTGACGGCCACGTCGCGGTGCAGCCGGGTGTCGACCGCGCGGTGCACTTCCGACATGCCGCCGAAGCCGAGGATCTCACCGAGTTCATAGCGGTCGGAGAGCCGCTGCGGGGTGGTCATCGTGCGACCTTCGACCAGGTCCAGCCCGAGGAGTGCGCGGGCGGAGCCGCCGGTTGCGACTCGACGTTGGACGACTCGACCGGCGGCCCACCGGTGTCGGTGACGGTCGCCGGGGCCAGCGAGCCCCCCGGACTCTTGGCGTTGACCACGATCAGCACCGCGATGATGATCGCCAGCGTGCCCAGCACCCCGGCCGCCCACAGCAGGGCGCGCTGCCCGGCGGTGAAGGTGCGCCGGGGCGCCGGCGGACGGTGGTTACCGGTACCGGTGCGG
>NZ_QMEX01000197.1 GCF_003284925.1 Mycolicibacter senuensis | reverse complement strand
CAACATCATGCTCGGCTGGTCCGGTGTTTCGCCGGTGCCGTGGCGCACCGAGCCGCACTGGGCGATGGCATCGCTGTGCCTGGTCAGCGTGTGGCGGCGGCGCGGGCGCGGCGGGCGCGCTGGGAATCCGGGTGGTGGGTTCGTCGCGCTGCCCGCCGACCGGCATCTGCCGGGTCGGTGAGGCGGACGGCTCCGGCGGGGGCGGGGGTTTGCCCTGGCCGGGCTGCTGCTCGGGCTGGCCGCTGGGGCGCGCCCAAGGTGACTGGTCACCGTGGGGAGGTCCGGGCGGATTGCTCATCCGCGCGATTCTGCCTTACCGACCTGAACGAAGTCGGCACGGTTGCTCAACACGGCCAGCGTTCGGCGCGCCGTGGTGACCACGTCGAGGTCGATGTCGCAGACCAACAGCTGCGGGGCCGCCTCGGCCGACGCCACCGCCTCACCCCACGGGGAGGCGACCAGGCTGTGACCCACCCCGGTCGGTGCGCCGGAGGAATCTGCCGGGGCGTCGGCGCCGGGAAAGGCCTGCCCGACTGCGGCGACGTAGCTGGTGGAGTCCAGCGCCCGGGCGCACGCCAGCAGTTCCCACTGCCGCAGTTTCCCTGGCCCCGCCCCCCACGACGCGCACACCGCGATCAGCTGCGCACCGCGGTCGGCGAGGTCGGTGTACAGCGCCGGGAACCGGATGTCATAGCAGGTGGACAGGCCGACGCCCACGCCCTCGACGTCGATCACTACCGGATCGAACCCCGGTGCGACCGTGCGCGATTCGGTGAAACCGAACGCGTCGTACAGGTGAATCTTGTGATAGTGCGCGTCGGTTCCGGGCCCGGTGGCCAGCAGCGTGTTTCTGACCCGCCCGTCGTCGGCTGGGGTGAACATCCCCGCGATGACGGTGACGCCGGCCCGGTCGGCGATCTCGCGCACCCGGGTTGCCCAGGGTCCGTCGAGCGGTTCGGCGACCGGGCCCAGCGGCACTCCGAACCGGCACATCGCGGCTTCCGGGAACAGCACCAGCTGCGCGCCCTGTCCGGCGGCGCGCTCGGTGTAGTCGGCCACCAGCTCCAGGTTGGCGGCCGGGTCGGTGCCGCTCAGAAGCTGCGCACACGCAATCCGCATGACGCCAGCTTATTCCGGCCGGGGCGCGCCGCCGTGGCGCAGCCACGTCGAGGTGAACCGTTGCTCGGCGGCCACCAGCTCGGCCAGCTGGGCGCCGATGAAGCTTTCGATCTTGCCGCCCACCAGCGGGATGTCGACCTGCACCGTCGCCGTCAGCGTCAGCTCACAGCCCCCGCCGGCCGGTTCGAGCGCCGCCTCCCCGGACAGCTTGGCCGGTGCGCCGACGATCTTGCCGGTGACCTCCGCGCGCGCCCTGCCGTCACGCACCGGGCGCCACCTCTCGTGGCGTGTCACATTCAGGTCGCCGGGGTGGAACTGCGCCGCCAGCGCGGGCAGCTTGTCCCGGTGAATGCCCTGCGTGGTGACCACGTCGACACCGCCGTCGGCGTCGACGGCCATCGAGTCCAGCGCCACCGTGTCGGCGCCGGAATCGGCGAGTCGGGCCAGCCAGTACCGCTCCTCGGCGAATGCGGCATACAGCTGTTCGACGCCCGCCGGATAGTGCGCGGAGAGCGTGAATGTACGCGGCATAGCTGGTCAGGCTACCGTTACCGGCCGTGGCGGGTTCTGAGTTCGCGGGCGCGCGTGTCGCCGAGGCGGTGCCGTTGGCGCCGTTGACCACCCTGCGGGTCGGGCCGGTCGCCCGACGCGTCATCCGCTGCGCCGATACCGAGCAGATCGTGGCGACCCTGGGCGCCCTGGACCGCGACGGCGTCCGCCCGCTGCTGCTGTCCGGCGGTTCCAATGTGGTGATCGCCGATGACCTGACCGACCTGACCGTGGTGCTGCTGGCCAGCGACGCCATCGAGATCGACGGCAATCTGCTGCGGGCGCAGGCAGGTGCGGTCTGGGACGACGTGGTCGCCGCCGCCGTCACCGCCGGGCTGGGCGGGCTGGAATGCCTGTCGGGTATCCCCGGATCGGCCGGGGCCACCCCGGTGCAGAACGTCGGGGCTTACGGCGCGGAGGTCGCCGACACCTTGACCCGGGTGCTGTTGCTGGACCGCAGCACCGGCAGCGTGCGCTGGACACCGCCCGCGGAGTTGAACTTCGGCTACCGCACCAGCGTGCTGAAGCACTCGGATGCCGCCGTGGTGCTGGAGGTGGAATTCGAGCTCGACCCCGCCGGGCGCAGCGCGCCGCTGCGCTACGGCGAGCTGGCCACTGCGCTGGGCGCCGGTGACGGCGACCGTGCTGACCCGGCCGAGGTACGTGCCGCGGTGCTCGCGCTGCGGTCCGCCAAAGGCATGGTGCTCGACGCGGCTGACCACGACACCTGGAGTGTGGGCTCGTTCTTCACCAATCCCGTTGTGCCCCATGATTCCTACCGTCAGATCGCTGAATCTCAGGCCGGCCCGGTTCCGCACTGGGACGCGCCCGCCGGGGTGAAGCTGGCGGCCGGCTGGCTGGTGGAGCGCGCCGGATTCGGCAAGGGCTACCCGGGCGAGGGTGCCGTCGCGCGACTGTCCAGCAAGCATGCCCTGGCGCTGACCAACCGGGGCGGGGCGACCACCGGTGACGTGCTGAGCCTGGCGCGCACCGTGCGCGACGGGGTCCACGACGCGTTCGGCATCGTCTTGCACCCGGAGCCGGTGCTGGTGGGTTGCGCGCTGTAATCAACATCGCAGGTGGTCAGGCGGTTCCGGCCGGTATCTTGGGATGGCGTGAACGTGACCCGGCGGAAGGCTCTGGCTGCGCTGGCGGCCGGTGTGCTGGCGCCGCAGGCGCTGGCGGGTTGTTTCGGCCGGGCCGGCAACAGCGCCGACAACGCGCCGCCGGCGGCGCCCGCCCTGTCCTTCGAACCCTCCGTCGGCCAGACCGACGTGCTGCCGACCGCCGAGGTCACGGTCACGGTCTCCGACGGCTGGTTCCAGCGGGTGGCGCTGACCAGCCCGGCCGGCAAAGTGCTCAGCGGAACCTTCAACCGGGACCGCACCCGCTACACCGTCACCGAACCGTTGGGCTATGACGCCGTCTACACCTGGAGCGGGTCGGTGGTGGGCCACGACGGCAACGCCGTGCCGGTCGCCGGCACGGTCACCACGGTGACCCCGAGTGCGATCATCGACGGCGGCTTCCAGTTGGCCGACGGGCAGACGGTCGGCGTCGCGGCGCCGGTGATCCTGCAGTTCGACGGGCCGATCAGCGACAAGGCGGCCGTCGAGCGGGCCCTGACCATCACCACCGAGCCGCCGGTGGAGGGCAGTTGGGCCTGGCTGCCCGACGAGGTGCAGGGCGCCCGGGTGCACTGGCGCAGCCGCGACTACTTCCCGGCCGGCACCACGGTCAACGTCGACGCCAAGCTCTACGGCCTGGCATTCGGCGACGGCGCCTACGGCGCCCAGGACATGTCGCTGCAATTCTCGATCGGCCGCCGTCAGGTGGTGAAGGCCGAGGTCTCCTCGCACCGCATCCAGGTGGTGCGCGACGAGGGCGTCATCATGGATTTCCCGTGCAGCTACGGCGAAGGCGACCAGGCCCGCAACGTGACGCGCAACGGCATCCACGTGGTCACCGAGAAATACGCCGACTTCTACATGTCCAACCCGGCCGCCGGCTACCACAACATCCATGAGCGGTGGGCGGTCCGGATCTCCAACAACGGCGAGTTCATTCACGCCAACCCGGCCAGCGCGGGGGCCCAGGGCAACACCAACGTCACCAACGGGTGTATCAACTTGTCGACCGAGGACGCCGAGCAGTACTTCCACAGCGCCATCTACGGCGACCCGGTCGAGGTGACCGGCAGTTCAATCCAGCTGTCCTACTCCGACGGCGACATCTGGGACTGGGCGGTGGACTGGGACACCTGGGTCTCAATGTCCGCGCTGTCGGGCCCGTCGACTTCCGGGGCACCGCGCACCTCGCTGCCCAGCACCGCACCGGCCACCCCGACCGACGCCCCGACGCTGTCGGGTACCCCCACGACACCGACGACGAGGGCGCCGGCGACTACCCGTCCCGGCGGATAGCCCTGGTGGCTGAGGCTTGGTCGCGCGGGCGGATCACGATCTGGTCCAGGTCGACGTGCGGGGGACGGGAGGCCACGAACCCGATCACGTCGGCGATGTCGGCGGCCGTCAATGGGGTCAAGCCCGCATACACCGCGTCGGCGCGCTCGCGATCACCGTCGAAGCGCACCAGCGAGAACTCCGTTTCCACCATGCCGGGGGCGATCTCGGTGAGCCGCACCGGTTTTCCCAACAACTCGCCCCGCAGTGTGCGGTGCAGCGCACTCTGGGCGTGTTTGGCGGCGGTGTAACCGGCGCCGCCGTCGTAGATCTCGAAGGCCGCGATCGAGGTGACGGTGACGATCAGGCCGTCGCCGGAGGCGATCAGCCCCGGTAGCAGCGCGCGGGTCACCTGCAGCGTGCCCAACACGTTGGTCTCCCACATCCACCGCCAGTGCTCGAGGTCCGCTTCGCTGACCGGGGCCAGGCCCAGGGCGCCGCCGGCGTTGTTGACCAGCACGTTGATCGAGCCCGAGAGTGAGTCGCAGACCCGGTCGCACTCCTCGGCCAGCGCGGCGACCGCGGCCTGATCGGAGACGTCGGCCACGACCGCGGTGCCGCCGATCTCCTCGGCCAACGCGGTGATCAGGTCAGCGCGACGAGCCACGGCGATCACGTGAAAGCCTTGCCCAGCAAGGGTTCTCGCGGTCGCCTCACCAATCCCCGAGCTGGCCCCGGTGACCACGGCGATTCGTTGCGCGGCTTGCTGATGAGATTGCGTCATTGCTCCAACTCTAGGAGCCCGCGGGTGATGCTCAACCCCGCTCGACGTGAGCCGGCTCACCCGTTGGTACTAGGGCGCGGCTACCGGCGGAGGACCATGCCCGCCGCTTCCGCCGCTTCCGCCGGCTTCGCCGGCAGCGGGGTGCCCATCGTGCCCCGGCTCGCCGATGCTAATGACGGACGCCAGGGGCACGGACGCGAAATTATCACCGCCGTTACCACCGCGACCGCCGTCACCGCCGGCACCGGCCGCTCCGCTTCCCGAACCTGCGTCGCCGCCGTCGCCACCGCGACCGCCGTCACCGCCGTAGCCACTGGTCGCCGAGGAGTCGGAGCCGGCGGCGCTCCCACCGCCGCGGCCGCCGGAACCTCCGTTGCCGCCGTCACCGTTGTGCAGGGTTCCCGCTCCGCCGTTGCCGCCGTTGCCGCCCTGACCGCCGTCCCCGGCGACGACCGGAGCCGAGCCGGTGACCGAGTTCTCCCCTCCGGTACCGCCTTGGCCGCCGTCCCCGCCGGCACCGCCGGTG
>NZ_QMEX01000196.1 GCF_003284925.1 Mycolicibacter senuensis | reverse complement strand
CTGATCTCTCCGGCCGGGCTGGGCGCCGGTGACGTCAAACTCGCCGTCGGGCTCGGCGCACTGACCGGTTCCTTCGGCGCGGACGTGTGGTTGCTGGCGGCGTTGTCCGCGCCGCTGTTGACCGGGTTGTGCGGACTGATCGCCGCGTGCGCGCGCCGGGGACCGACCGTTCCGCACGGGCCCTCGATGTGCCTGGCCAGCGCGGTGGCGGCGGGCCTGGGAATGTTCTGAGGATGCCGTAGCGGGGCGAAATGACGAGGTGGCCGACGTTTCGGGAGCCCCCGAACACAAATTAACGCCGTGGTTAGCCTTGACAGGAAAGGTTTGCCCCTCAGTCCATTATTAGGTAATATCGGAGATCTGAACTCTGCTGACCGGGGTGTGACGCTGATCTGGCCTGACCATGAGGGGGTGGTGACCGTGAAGCGAGCAGTAATCGGGGGCGTGGCGGCTGCCGCTGTCATCGTCGGTGGCACCGTGCTGGCCACCAATATGGCGTCCCCGTCCCTGCCCGACGTACAGGTCCCGGCCGTGGCGCTGTCCAGCGCCGAGGGGACCGACGCCACCGTACAGTGGCTGGACCTGTTCGCGCAGACCTCCGCTGGCAATGCCGACGCGTTCGGCGGATATCTGCTGGACCCGAGTTCGGCGGTCCCACCCGGCGAATCTCCGCTGGTGCTGATCGACCCGGAGACCTCCGCCGAGGACTTCGACCGGATCCTCGACGGAGTGGTCGGCAACGTGGGCAGCCAACTCAATGCGGTGACCTCGCCCAGCAACGGGCCCGACGCGGTCACCTACCTGATCCTCAAGAACGGTTCCTGACCCCTTCCGGGTGACGAGCCGGGGCGATGCCCCGGCCGTTGCTTCGTTGAGCCGGCTGTGTGCCGAACCGTAGAATCCGCCAAGCCCGGGCGCCCAGCACCGGCATGGGAAGATGGGACACGTGTTGCGTTGGATAACCGCCGGGGAATCGCACGGCCGCGCGCTGGTCGCCGTGGTCGAGGGCATGGTCGCCGGAGTGACCGTCACCTCGGCTGACATCTCGACCCAGTTGGCCCGCCGCCGTCTTGGCTACGGCCGTGGCGCTCGGATGAAATTCGAGGCCGACGCCGTCACGGTGCTGTCCGGGGTACGGCACGGTGTCACCCTCGGCGGCCCGATCGCGGTCGAGATCGGCAACACCGAGTGGCCGAAGTGGGAGACGGTGATGTCCACCGATCCGGTGGACCCCGCCGTGCTGGAAAGTGAGGGCGGAGCCCGCAACGCACCGCTGACCCGCCCGCGACCCGGCCACGCCGACTACGCCGGCATGCTCAAGTACGGTTTCGACGACGCCCGGCCGGTGCTGGAGCGGGCCAGCGCGCGCGAGACGGCCGCCCGGGTGACCGCCGGAACGATCGCGCGGGCGTTCCTGGACCAGGCCCTGGGCGTGCAGGTGGTCTCCCATGTGATCTCGATCGGCGCGTCCGACCCCTACGACGGTCCGGTGCCGCGGCCCGAGGATCTGGCCGCCATCGACGCCAGCCCGGTCCGTGCCTACGACCAGCAGGCGCAGGAAGCCATGATCGCCGAGATCGAGGCGGCCAAGGCCGACGGCGACACGCTGGGGGGCGTGGTGGAAGTGGTGGTCTCCGGCCTGCCGATCGGCCTGGGGTCCTTCATCAGTGGCGACGATCGCCTGGACGGCCAACTGGCCGCGGCGATCATGGGCATCCAGGCGATCAAGGGTGTCGAGATCGGCGACGGTTTCACCACCGCCCGCCGGCGCGGCAGCGCCGCCCACGACGAGATGCACCCGGGCCCTGACGGTGTGGTTCGCTCCACCAACCGTGCCGGCGGGCTGGAGGGCGGCATGACCAACGGCCAGCCGCTGCGGGTGCGTGCGGCGATGAAGCCGATCTCCACCGTTCCGCGGGCACTGGCCACCGTCGACATGGCCACCGGCGACGAAGCGGTCGCGATCCATCAGCGCTCCGACGTCTGCGCCGTCCCGGCGGCCGGAGTGGTGGCCGAGGCCATGGTGGCGCTGGTGTTGGCCCGCGCGGCGCTGGCCAAATTCGGCGGCGACTCGCTGACCGAAACCCGGCGCAACATCGAGGCATACCGGCGTTCGGTGGCCGAACGCGGGGCGGTGGGCGACCAGGCCCGGGCCTCGGGGTAGACCGTGGCCCCCAGAGCGGTTCTGGTGGGATTGCCCGGCGCGGGCAAGTCCACCATCGGGCGGCGCCTGGCCAAGGCGCTCGGCGTCGAGATGCTCGACACCGACGCCGCCATCGAGGCCCGCACCGGACGCAGCATCGCCGACATCTTCGCCGCCGACGGCGAACAGGAGTTCCGCCGTATCGAGGAGGAAGTCGTGCGCGCGGCGCTGGCCGAGCACGACGGGGTGCTGTCCCTGGGCGGGGGAGCCGTCACCAGCCCCGGGGTGCGCGAAGCACTGGCCGGGCATACCGTGGTGTTCCTCGAGATCAGCGCCGCCGAGGGAGTCCGGCGCACCGGCGGCAGCACGGTGCGGCCACTGCTGGCCGGGCCGGGCCGGGCCGAGAAGTTCCGCGAGTTGATGGCGCAGCGAGTGCCGCTCTACCGGCGTCTCGCGACAATCCGGGTCAACACCAACCGGCGAAATCCAGGCGCGGTGGTGCGCTATATCGTGTCCCGGCTGGAGGCGACCGCGCCGGACCGCAAGGCCACCCGGCCTGGCCGGGTGCAGCCGCCGGCGGCGCCCGCCGGTTCACCGCCCACCCCGGCCACGCTGGCCGCACGACAGACCGGAGGACGCAAGTGACCCAGATTCCCGAGCCGATCACCGTGACGGTGGCCACCGACCCGCCGTACCCGGTGGTGATCGGCAAAGGCCTGCTCGGTGATCTCGCCGATCTGCTCGCCGGCCGCAACAAGGTCGCGATCCTGCATCAGCCGACGCTGGAGCAGACCGCCGAGGGAATCCGAACGTACCTGGCCGACAAGGGGATCGAGGCGCACCGCATCGAGATCCCGGATGCCGAGGACGGCAAGTCGCTGCAGGTGCTGGGCTTCATCTGGGACGTGCTGGGACGGATCGGGCTCGACCGCCGGGACGCCCTGGTGAGTCTGGGCGGCGGCGCCGCCACCGACGTGGCGGGCTTCGCGGCGGCCAGCTGGCTGCGCGGCGTCTCGATCGTGCATGTGCCCACCACGCTGCTGGCCATGGTGGACGCCGCGGTCGGCGGCAAGACCGGCATCAACACCGAGGCCGGCAAGAACCTCGTCGGCGCGTTCCACCAGCCGGCGGCCGTCGTGGTCGACCTGGCCACCCTGGAGACGCTGCCGCAGCGCGAGATCGTCGCCGGTATGCCCGAGATCGTCAAAGCCGGTTTCATCGCCGATCCGGTGATCCTGGACCTCATCGAAGCCGACCCGAAGGCCGCGATGGACCCGGGCGGGGAAGTGCTGGGTGAGCTGATCCGGCGCGCGATCACCGTCAAGGCCGAAGTCGTCGCCGCCGACGAGCGGGAGTCGGGGCTGCGCGAGATCCTCAACTACGGCCACACCCTCGCGCACGCGATCGAGGCGCTGGAGCACTACCAGTGGCGCCACGGCGACGCGGTGTCGGTCGGCCTGGTCTTCGCCGCGGAGCTGGCCCGCGTCACCGGACGCCTCGACGACGAGACCGCCGACCGCCATCGCTCGATCCTGCAGTCGCTGGGTCTGCCGGTCAGCTACTACGAGAGCGCCCTGCCCGCACTGCTGGAATACATGATGGGGGACAAGAAGAACCGGGCCGGCGTGTTGCGGTTCGTGGTGCTCGACGGCCTGGCCAAGCCGGGCCGGCTGGAGGGGCCTGACCCGATGTTGCTGGCCGCCGCCTACGACGAGGTGGGCCGGCGATTCCGATTGGAGCGACGGTGAACCGGATCAATGTCATCAACGGCCCCAACCTGGGGCGGCTGGGCCGGCGGGAGCCGGATGTCTACGGCGACACCAGCTATGAGGACCTGCAGGCGCTGATCGAGCGGGAGGCCGCCGCGCTGGGTGTGCAGGCCGTGGTGCGCCAGAGCGACAGCGAAGCCGAACTGCTGGGCTGGATTCACGCCGCCGCCGACGCCGCCGAACCGGTGATCCTCAACGCCGGTGGTCTGACGCATACCTCGGTGGCGCTACGCGATGCGTGCGCCGAACTGCGGGCACCGCTGATCGAACTGCACATCTCCAATGTGCATGCGCGCGAAGAATTTCGGCGCCATTCCTACTTGAGTCCGGTCGCCAGCGGCGTGATCGTGGGATTCGGCGTGCGCGGCTATCTGCTGGCGCTGCGCTACTTGGCAGAGTCGTCGGACTGAGCTGACGGACCGCCCTCGTCGACCGCCGGGATCTCGGTGGTCGCGTCGGCCTGGTCTTCAACGGCCGGGAACTCCTCGGTGGTGAAACCCGCGGCGGGGCCGGCCAATGTCGCGCCCGCGTCGGCCTGGGTGGCGGCAGCGTCGGCTTGCGGTGCGGCGGTGTCGGCGTGGGGTGCGGCCTCGGTCTGCACTGCGCCGGTCTCTTCGGCGGCCACCGCGGGGGCGCCGACGGTGGCGAACACGTCCGTCGGGGCAGCCTCGCCCTGGGATGCCAGGCCGTGGTGGCGGTGCGGTGCCTTCTCGTACTCCTTGTCGACGCGACGGCGTCCCAGGGTGACGGTGGCCACCGCCGCGACGAACACCAGTAGCGCGGTGAAGGCCGCGAAGCTGGTCAGTTCGTTGAACAGTGAGCTGACGTAGAGCGCCTTGTCGACCAGCCCGATGATCCATGACACCAGGCCGCTCACCAGCCCGGCGACCAGCCCGGCCCCCAGCCACGTCATGGCGAGGTCGTCGCGCCGGTCCGGGTCGGGGTTGGCGCGGGCGTCGGCGCGGCCATCGGAATAGCCCCATACCATCACGGCGATCGCGAACAAGATCATCAGGATCAGGCTGATCAGGCCGGCCTGCGCCTCGAAGGCGTTGATCAACACCCCCTGGATCATGCGGATGACGACCATCAGCGCTGCGAAGACCAACCCGCGAAGAAACCACTTGCTCATGGGGGCACAGCGTAGCGAGTACCGTCACACCGCGTGACACATTCCTCCCGTCGGCTACGTCTGAGTGCCGCGATCGATGCGGCCGGTTTGGACGCGATGCTGGTCACAGACTTGATCAACGTGCGGTACCTGACCGGGTTCACCGGTTCGGCCGGTGCCCTGCTGGTCTACGCCGACCAGCGGCCCGCGCTGCTGGCGACCGATGGCCGCTACCGCACCCAAGCCGCCCGGCAGGCCCCCGACCTGCCGGCTGCGATCGAGCGCGCCGGGGCGAGTCACCTGGTCGGGCAGGCCGCTGCGGCCGGGGTGGGCAGGCTGGGGTTCGAGGCGCACGTG
>NZ_QMEX01000195.1 GCF_003284925.1 Mycolicibacter senuensis | reverse complement strand
TTGTTTTGGGGGCCACAGGGCTTGATGTTGTGTTCGGCGGTGTCCTACTTTTCCACCCGGTTGGGCAGTATCATCGGCGCTGACAGGCTTAGCTTCCGGGTTCGGGATGGGACCGGGCGTTTCCCTGTCGCTATGTCCGCCGTAACTCTATTTTTTTGTTGGGGTGCGGGTTTGGGGGCCGGCACCGTGTTCACCATGGTTGTGTTTGGTGGTGGGGTGTGGGTTTTCTGTTGTGTGGTGTGGTTGCGGGCAACACGACAATATTTTTGTTTGTTGTGTGTTGGTAAGTTTTCGGCCGGTTAGTGCCAGTTCCCTGCACACCTTGCGGTGCTTCCAGGTCTGGTCTATCGATCCCGTGGTCTGCGGGGGGCCTTATCCCACTGAAATGGGTGAGAATCCTGGTCTTGGAGTGGGTTTCCCGCTTAGATGCTTTCAGCGGTTATCCTGTCCGAACGTGGCCATCCAGCCGTGCTCCTGGTGGAACAACTGGTATACCAGAGGTTCGTCCGTCCCGGTCCTCTCGTACTAGGGACAGGTTTCCTCAAGATTCTGACGCGCGCGGCGGATAGAGACCGAACTGTCTCACGACGTTCTAAACCCAGCTCGCGTGCCGCTTTAATGGGCGAACAGCCCAACCCTTGGGACCTGCTCCAGCCCCAGGATGCGACGAGCCGACATCGAGGTGCCAAACCATCCCGTCGATATGGACTCTTGGGGAAGATCAGCCTGTTATCCCCGGGGTACCTTTTATCCGTTGAGCGACACCCCTTCCACTCGGGGGTGCCGGATCACTAGTCCCGACTTTCGTCCCTGTTTGACGTGTCAGTCTTACAGTCAAGCTCCCTTGTGCACTTACACTCAACACCTGATTGCCGTCCAGGTTGAGGGAACCTTTGGGCGCCTCCGTTACATTTTAGGAGGCAACCGCCCCAGTTAAACTACCCACCAGGCACTGTCCCTGAACCAGCTTCATGGTTCGAGGTTAGAGGTCCAATACGATCAGAGTGGTATTTCAACAACGACTCCACCCACACTGGCGTGCGGGTTTCACAGTCTCCCACCTATCCTACACAAACCGCATCGAACATCAATACCAAGCTATAGTGAAGGTCCCGGGGTCTTTTCGTCCTGCCGCGCGTAACGAGCATCTTTACTCGTAATGCAATTTCGCCGAGTCTATGGTTGAGACAGTTGAGAAGTCGTTACGCCATTCGTGCAGGTCGGAACTTACCCGACAAGGAATTTCGCTACCTTAGGATGGTTATAGTTACCACCGCCGTTTACTGGGGCTTAAATTCTCAGCTTCACCCCCCGAAAGGGGTTAACCGGTCCTCTTAACCTTCCAGCACCGGGCAGGCGTCAGTCCGTATACATCGTCTTGCGACTTCGCACGGACCTGTGTTTTTAGTAAACAGTCGCTTCTCACTGGTTTCTGCGACCCCCTCCCGCTGCCCACCGCGAAGGTGTTGACGGTATGAGGGTCCCCCTTCTCCCGAAGTTACGGGGGTATTTTGCCGAGTTCCTTAACCATAGTTCACTCGTACGCCTTGGTATTCTCTACCTGACCACCTGTGTTGGTTTGGGGTACGGGCCGTGTGCGTGCTCGCTAGAGGCTTTTCTCGACAGCATAGGATCACCGAATTCGCCACAATTGGCTATGCATCACCTCTCGGAATATATGAGACCCGGATTTGCCTAGATCTCTTCCTACCGGCTTACCCCAGTATTACCACTGACTGGTACGGCTACCTTCCTGCGTCACCCCATCGCTTGACTACTACCAACGAAGGTCCCACGCAGCCGGCGAACGCCCTCACCCCGAAGGGATCAGATCATTCACCATTTGGGTGGTTAGTACCGCTGATTCATCAGGGACGCCCACACACGGGTACGGGAATATCAACCCGTTGTCCATCGACTACGCCTGTCGGCCTCGCCTTAGGTCCCGACTCACCCTGGGAGGACTGGCCTGGCCCAGGAACCCTTGGTCTTTCGGCGGGCAAGGTTCTCACTTGCCTCATCGCTACTCATGCCTGCATTCTCGCTCCCACACCCTCCACCACTAGATCACTCTGTGGCTTCACCGGATGCAGGACGCTCCCCTACCCAATCCTCACGGATTGCCGCGGCTTCGGCGGTGTGCTTGAGCCCCGCTACATTATCGGCGCACAATCACTTGACCAGTGAGCTATTACGCACTCTTTCAAGGGTGGCTGCTTCTAAGCCAACCTCCTGGTTGTCTTCGCGACTGCACATCCTTTTCCACTTAGCACACGCTTAGGGGCCTTAGCCGGCGATCTGGGCTGTTTCCCTCTCGACGCACGGAGCTTATCCCCCGCCGTCTCACTGCCACGCTCTACCTCACCGGCATTCGGAGTTTGGCTGACGTCAGTAACCTAGTAGGGCCCATCGGCCATCCAGTAGCTCTACCTCCGGTGAGAAACACGCAACGCTGCACCTAAATGCATTTCGGGGAGAACCAGCTATCACGGAGTTTGATTGGCCTTTCACCCCTACCCACAACTCATCCCCTCAGTCTTCAACCTAAGTGGGTTCGGGCCTCCACGCGGTCTTACCCGCGCTTCACCCTGGCCATGGGTAGATCACTCCGCTTCGGGTCCACAACACGCCACTACACCAGCCCCACTGGACTGGATACGCCCTATTCAGACTCGCTTTCGCTACGGCTACCCCACCCGGGTTAACCTCGCGACGTGCCGGTGACTCGCAGGCTCATTCTTCAAAAGGCACGCCATCACCCCACCCCAAAAGGGAAGGCTCTGACGGATTGTAGGCACATGGTTTCAGGTACTATTTCACTCCCCTCCCGGGGTACTTTTCACCATTCCCTCACGGTACTCGTCCGCTATCGGTCATCGAGAAGTATTCAGGCTTACCGGGTGGTCCCGGCAGATTCACAGCAGATTCCACGGGCCCGCTGCTACTCGGGAAACATCGCAAGGCAGGTGTCGGGTTTTCACGTACCGGGCTCTCACCGTCTACGGCAGACCATCCCAGGCCACTTCCGCTAACCACAACACTTTCTCACTGCCCTCCAGGCAAGGTAGACCCGGACACAACACTCCCACAACCCCGCACACACAACCCCTACCCGGTATCACATGCATACGGTTTAGCCATCCTCCGCTTTCGCTCGCCACTACTCACGGAATCACAATTGTTTTCTCTTCCTACGGGTACTGAGATGTTTCACTTCCCCGCGTTACCTCCCCACCGGCTATACATTCACCGGAGGGTGACACCACATCACTGATGCCGGGTTTCCCCATTCGGACATCCTCGGATCCACGCTCGGTTGACAGCTCCCCGAGGCATATCGCAGCCTCCCACGTCCTTCATCGGCTCTCGATGCCAAGGCATCCACCATGCGCCCTTACACACTTACAAACACAAAAACCAAGAAACAAAAAATTGCAAAAACAAACAGACCAAAATCTGCTTGCTAGATGCTCGCAACCACTATCCACAAAACAAACACCACACCCCACCACCAAGATGGAGCGACAACACACCCACCCCCCACCAAGGGGAGCAAACAACGGGCCTGTTGCCTCAGGACCCAACAGTGTGCCCAGCACAAAAGCCGGCCACCAGAAACCCCCAAGGACTCCTGGCAGTTGATGATCTCGAAAGCCTGTTGTTGTTCGTAAAACATCTGCACCACCGGCCACCCACTACAGGCGCCGGCACAACCTCTCCCAACCGCATCACCCTCACCCATGTGAGGAACGGGGGAATATTGGTGCTCCTTAGAAAGGAGGTGATCCAGCCGCACCTTCCGGTACGGCTACCTTGTTACGACTTCGTCCCAATCGCCGATCCCACCTTCGACGGCTCCCTCCCAAAGGGTTAGGCCACCGGCTTCGGGTGTTACCGACTTTCATGACGTGACGGGCGGTGTGTACAAGGCCCGGGAACGTATTCACCGCAGCGTTGCTGATCTGCGATTACTAGCGACTCCGACTTCACGGGGTCGAGTTGCAGACCCCGATCCGAACTGAGACCGGCTTTAAAGGATTCGCTAAACCTCACGGCATCGCAGCCCTTTGTACCGGCCATTGTAGCATGTGTGAAGCCCTGGACATAAGGGGCATGATGACTTGACGTCATCCCCACCTTCCTCCGAGTTGACCCCGGCAGTCTCTCACGAGTCCCCACCATTACGTGCTGGCAACATGAGACAAGGGTTGCGCTCGTTGCGGGACTTAACCCAACATCTCACGACACGAGCTGACGACAGCCATGCACCACCTGCACACAGGCCACAAGGGAACCGACATCTCTGCCGGCGTCCTGTGCATGTCAAACCCAGGTAAGGTTCTTCGCGTTGCATCGAATTAATCCACATGCTCCGCCGCTTGTGCGGGCCCCCGTCAATTCCTTTGAGTTTTAGCCTTGCGGCCGTACTCCCCAGGCGGGGTACTTAATGCGTTAGCTACGGCACGGATCCCTAAAGGAAGGAAACCCACACCTAGTACCCACCGTTTACGGCGTGGACTACCAGGGTATCTAATCCTGTTCGCTCCCCACGCTTTCGCTCCTCAGCGTCAGTTACTGCCCAGAGACCCGCCTTCGCCACCGGTGTTCCTCCTGATATCTGCGCATTCCACCGCTACACCAGGAATTCCAGTCTCCCCTACAGTACTCCAGTCTGCCCGTATCGCCCGCACGCCCACAGTTGAGCTGTGAGTTTTCACGGACAACGCGACAAACCACCTACGAGCTCTTTACGCCCAGTAATTCCGGACAACGCTCGCACCCTACGTATTACCGCGGCTGCTGGCACGTAGTTGGCCGGTGCTTCTTCTGTACCTACCGTCACCCCCAGAAAAATCCGGGAGCTTCGCCGATACTGAAAGAGGTTTACAACCCGAAGGCCGTCATCCCCCACGCGGCGTCGCTGCATCAGGCTTGCGCCCATTGTGCAATATTCCCCACTGCTGCCTCCCGTAGGAGTCTGGGCCGTATCTCAGTCCCAGTGTGGCCGGACACCCTCTCAGGCCGGCTACCCGTCGTCGCCTTGGTAGGCCATCACCCCACCAACAAGCTGATAGGCCGCGGGCCCATCCCACACCGCAAAAGCTTTCCACCACAGAACATGCATCCCATGGTCCTATCCGGTATTAGACCCAGTTTCCCAGGCTTATCCCAGAGTGCAGGGCAGATCACCCACGTGTTACTCACCCGTTCGCCACTCGAGTACCCCCGAAAGGGCCTTTCCGTTCGACTTGCATGTGTTAAGCACGCCGCCAGCGTTCGTCCTGAGCCAGGATCAAACTCTCCAAACAAAAAACGTTCAGAACAATCCTGAAAACATCAGTTCCGAAAAACCGACAAAACAACACCACACCCCCAACACGGGGCGCCAAGGATG
>NZ_QMEX01000194.1 GCF_003284925.1 Mycolicibacter senuensis | reverse complement strand
GGGTTTACCGCCGCCGAAGATCCCGCCACCGGGTTTACCGCCGAAGATGCCGCCGCCCGGGTTGCCGCCGAAGATGCCGCCACCGGGCTTGCCGCCGAAGATCCCACCGCCGGCGCCTCCCCCGAGCTTGGGCAGGGACGGTGCGCCCGGCGCCGGAAGCGACGGGATCGCCGGTGCCTTGGGCGCCGGAAGCGACGGCAGTGCAGGCGAATTGGGCGCCGGCAGGCCCGGCAGGCTCGGCGGGTTGAATGCCGGGATACCGGGTGATGCCGGCATGGTCGGCGCCTTGGGTGCCGGCAGCGACGGGATCACCGGCGATTGGGGCAGGCCGGCCGGCGGCGCCGATTTCGGTGGCGAGATCGGCAGACCGGGCCACTGGAACGGCGGGTTGGGGTTGGCGGCCGGTGGGTCGGGCAGCTTGATCGGCGCGTCGGGGAGCTGTACCGGTGGATTCGGTTTGATCACCGGTGGGGTCGGGAGCTGCACCGGGGGGTCAGGGAGCTGGACCGGCGGGTCAGGGAGCTGGACCGGCGGGTCGGGCAGCTGCACCGGTGGATTCGGCTTGATCACCGGCGGAATCGGTTTGATCACCGGTGGGTTCGGCTTGATCACCGGGGGATCGGGCTTGACCACCGGCGGGTCAGGCAGCTGCACCGGTGGGTTGGGCTTGATCACCGGCGGGATCGGTTTGATCACCGGGGGATCGGGCTTGACCACGGGCGGGATCGGAATCTCCACCGGGGGATTGGGTTTGACGACCGGCGGCAACGGTTTGACGACGACCGGTGGCACCGGTTTGACATCCGGGGGATCGGGCTTGACCACCGGCGGGGCCGGCATCTCCAGCGGCGGAGCAGGGACCACGCTGGGCGGTGTGGGCGCGGTGGGCAGCTTCGCAGGCAACCCGAGCAGGAAGGACAGGTCGGGCAGCGCCGCTGCGACCGGCCGAATCGACGGCGTCGAGTGGTGCACCGGCACCGGCATGGGCAGCGGCAGCGGCGCCGGGGTGAAGGTGAACGGGCTTGCGAGGGGCACCGCAGCCGGCGGCGGCTGCAACGCCGGACCGAACACCGGAGGTGCCGCGGGGGACGGCGGCATCGGAACCGAAACCGGGGCGGCCGGTGGCATTTCCAGCGGGGGCAGCGGCAGCGCGTCCGGCTGACTCATTGCCACCGGCGGCTCGACATAGGGCTGCAAGGCCGGTTCCTGCATCTTCGGCGGGGTGAGTGGAAAGCTCAGCGCCCGACCGATCTCCGGCCGCAATGCGACCAGGTTGGGGGTGATATCCAGCGCCATCGACACCATCAACGCCGAGGCCGCGGCGAACGTGGCGGAGGCCAGTACCGTCCCGGCGACCAGTAGCGGACGTCGGCTCGACACGCCGACGGGGTGAATGAGTTCGGTGGCGGTCTCGTCCTCCTCGTCGGGGACCGCACTGTAGGCCAGGTCGTCGGTTCCCAGGCCGGGGACGTTCAGACCGGGGATGTCGTAGTAGCCGGCCGCCATCGCACCGGAGTCGGCTTCCTGGGTATAGGCCAGCGCCGCGGTGGAGTACTCGACAGCCCTGGTCACCTGGGTCGAGGCCAGCGCGGCGCCGCGGGCGAGTGCCGTCTGCGGTTCGGCGGGCTCACACACCTCCCGCCCGACCGTCGCCTCGAGTCGCGGCCTGATCGCGGTCGCGGCGGCCTCGCTGCACACCAGGAAAAGCCCGTCGGGGCGGGTCTCCGGGGTGTTGAGCCGCTCGGCGACGGACTCGACGGCGGCGGTGGCGTCACCGTCGGCCAGGAACTGCCGGAAGAGCCGGGTGATGGAGCCGTCGATGCAATCGACCACGGCCAGTGTCGCGTCGGACGCCCCCACCGACAGCAGGCCCATCCGGTCACAGCCGACGGTCTGGCCCAGGTTGCGGGCCAAGCTGGCGGCGGCCAGGTCGGGCGAGATCAGCGCGATGTCTTTCAGCTCATCGAGGTCACCGGCCGCCAGGCGCGAACTCAATTCAGCGGCATCGAGCGGATCGGTCACGGTCACCCCGGTCGAAACCAGGCGATGCCCCGCAGTGTCGGCGGCGTTGCGTGCCCGCAGAATCGCGGCGATCAGCGCGTCGACCGCGGCGAATCCGGTGGTGTGGTCGGTCGGCAGATCGAAGCTGTGCGTCTCCAGGATGACGCCGTCCCCGTTGTCACCACCCACCAGCACGGTGTGGATGGTGGCAGGCGGGCTCGAGGCAAGCGCCACACCGAGAACAACGTCCATTGCTCCTCCGATTCAGTTTTGACCTGCACGCGCCGGCCGTGGCGACGAGGGCGTCAGACGGGTTCGCGGATACCGGCCGACACCGTTTGTTCACCAATACGACATCTACCGGTGACACATCGAAATATGCGATCGTGCGAATGAACGCTGACTGTGGCTTCGTGAAGAGTGTCTAATTTTGTGGACGAGAGTCGTCGCCGTGCCGCGGGCCGGGTAGCGCCACCCGATCCGCGCCAGGTGGGTCATGATGGACGCACGGACCGGCAGGGCACGTGGACAGGAGTCAGACTTGGCCGATTTCGTCGCGTCGATCGACCAGGGCACCACCAGCACCCGCTGCATCATCTTCGACCATGACGGCGCCGAGGTCGGCCGTCACCAGCTCGAACACGAACAGATCCTGCCGCGCGCCGGCTGGGTCGAGCATGACCCGTTCGAGCTGTGGAACCACACCGCGGCGGTGTTGGTGTCCGCACTCAACACCACCAAGCTGCAAGCCTCCGACCTGGCGGCGATGGGTATCGCCAACCAGCGCGAGACGACGGTGGTGTGGAACAAGAACACCGGTCAGCCGTACCACAACGCGATCGTCTGGCAGGACACCCGGACCGACTACATCGCCGCCGCGCTGGAGCGGGACGGCCACGGCGAGCTGATCCGGCGCAAGGCGGGGCTGCCGCCCGCCACGTATTTCTCCGGCGGCAAGCTGCAGTGGATTCTCGACAACGTCGACGGGGTGCGCGCCGACGCCGAACGCGGCGACGCCTTGTTCGGAACCTGTGACTCCTGGGTGCTGTGGAACCTGACCGGCGGCCCGCGCGGCGGGGTGCACCTGACCGACGTCACCAACGCGAGCCGCACCATGCTGATGAACCTGGAGACCCTGGACTGGGACGACGAACTGCTGGCGCTGTTCTCGATCCCGCGCGAGATGCTGCCGCGTATCACGCCGTCGTCGTCGCGGCGGCGACATGCCGTCACCGTCAGTACCGGGCCGGTGCGCGGCGAGGTGCCGATCGCCGGCATCCTGGGCGACCAGCAGAGTGCGATGGTCGGGCAGGTCTGCCTGTCGGCGGGGGAGGCCAAGAACACCTACGGCACCGGAAACTTCCTGCTGCTCAACACCGGTGAGCAGATCGTCCGCTCGGACAACGGGCTGCTGACCACGGTCTGCTACCAGTTCGGCGATGCCAAACCGGTCTACGCCCTGGAAGGTTCGATCGCGGTCACCGGCTCGGCGGTGCAATGGTTGCGCGACCAACTGGGCATCATCAGCGGCGCCACCCAGGTGGAGTCGCTGGCCCGCCAGGTCACCGACAACGGCGGCATGTACTTCGTGCCGGCGTTCTCCGGGCTGTTCGCGCCGTACTGGCGTTCGGATGCCCGCGGCGCGATCGTCGGGTTGTCCCGTTTCAACACCAATGCGCACCTGGCCCGGGCGACGCTGGAGGCGATCTGTTATCAGAGCCGGGACGTGGCCGAGGCGATGGAAGCCGATTCCGGTGTGCACCTGGGGGTTTTGAAAGTGGACGGCGGCATCACCGCCAACGACCTGTGCATGCAGATCCAAGCCGACGTGCTCGGCGTCGACGTGGTCAAACCGGTGGTCGCCGAGACCACTGCGCTGGGAGCGGCGTACGCGGCCGGGCTGGGTGTCGGGTTCTGGAAGAGCCCCGACGACCTGCGTGCCAACTGGCAGGAGCACAAGCGCTGGACCCCCACCTGGTCGCAGGACCAGCGCGCCGAAGGTTATGCCGGGTGGCGAAAGGCCGTGCAGCGCACGCTGGACTGGGTCGAACTTCCCTGACAATGGCCGCACGCAAGCGGGTGCTTCCCGGTGCGGTGGTCGTGCTGGTGGCGGCAGCCGTCGTCGGGTGGGCATGGTGGCAGAACAGCGACTCGTCGCGTTCTTCCGGGCCGTCGCCGACCTGGACGCCACCCACCCCGAGCGCCGCGCCGTTGAACCCCGGTTATGACGCCGCCCGCCGGATGCTCGACGGGTTGCCGGTCAAGGGCTGGGATCGGGCGCAGGACTTCAAGCGCTACCGGTTCGGTGAGCGTTGGAGCGACGACGTCGATGTCGAATTCGGCCACAACGGCTGCAACACTCGTGACGACATCCTGCGCCGCGACCTGATCCGGGTGGAACTGCGTCGCGGCACCTGCCTGGTCCAGCGCGGCATCCTGCACGACCCGTACTCCGGGCAGACCATCGAATTCACCCGGGGCCCTGCGACATCCGAGGCCGTGCAGGTCGACCACCTGGTTTCGCTGGCGGACGCCTGGTACAAAGGTGCGCGAGCTTGGGACGACGCGCGGCGCCGCGACTTCGCCAACGACCCGCGCAATCTGCTGGCGGTGAGCGCACAGGCCAACTTCGACAAAGCGTTCCGCGACGCCGCCGGCTGGCTGCCGGCGAACGCCGCGTTCGAATGTGAATTCGTGGCCCGTCAGGTCGCCGTCAAAACCGACTACCGACTCTGGGTCTCAGCCAACGAGAAGTCCGCGATGCACCGGGTCCTGCGTCGCTGTTGAGCCGGACGCTCGGACGGTCAGGCCCGTTCGGCGACGATGCGGGCGAGGGACGAGCCGGCTGAGGAAGTCAGGTTCAGTCGGCTTCGCCGAGGATGCCGTAGATCTCCTTGCGGGCGCTATTGACGATGTCGACGATGCGCTGCTGCTGTTCGGGGGTGGCGGCCTGGCTGGCCTGCGCGACCGCGCCGAACAGCTGGCCGACCGCGGTGCGCAGCCGAAGCTGCGCCGGGTCGGCGCCGTCGGCGATCTCCTCCCACGGTGGGGTCTCGATCTCCTCGGCGACCGCGCGACCGTCCTCGGTCAACTCGAAAAGCCGCTTCTTGCCGTCGGTTTCGCTTCCGCTGATCAGGCCCTCGTCAACCAGCATCTGCAACGTCGGATACACCGACCCCGGGCTGGGGCGCCAGAGTTGCTGGCTGCGTTCGGCGATCTGCTGGATGATCTCGTAGCCGTGCATCGGGCCCTCGGCCAGCAGTGCCAGGATGGCGAGCCGCACGTCACCACGCCGGCCGCGGTGGCCACGCCGATGCCCGCGGCCCCTGGGCGGACCGAAGCCGAAACCGAAACCGGGAACCCCGGGGCCGAATCCGGGACCGAATCCGGGACCGAAGCCCGGGCCGAAACCGCGGAACTCGGGGCCGAACCCCGCGCCGAAGCCAGGGCC
>NZ_QMEX01000193.1 GCF_003284925.1 Mycolicibacter senuensis | reverse complement strand
AACGACAAGCACAAAAGCAACCGCCAAGCAGCCGCCCCGACCGGTCGTCAAGCAACGCGGCCCGGCTCAGAAGCCGGCGTCACCGCCGGCGCGGCCGTTGAACGGGCCGATCACGCGGATAGCCGGCGAACTGCGGGAACTGGCCGAACTGCGCGACGCCGGGATCCTCACCGAGGACGAGTTCACTCAGGAGAAACGGCGCCTCCTCGGCCGGTAACACCTATGGATTTCGCGTTCTTGCCACCGGAGGTCAACTCGGGCCGGATGTATGCCGGCGCGGGCGCTGGTCCGCTGCTGGCCGCGGCATCGTCCTGGGACGCCCTCGCCGCCGAATTGAACGCCGCGGGCCTTGCCTACGAATCGGTGCTGACCGAACTGTCGTCCGGCTGGGCCGGGCCCAGCGCCGCCGCGATGGCCTCGGCCGCCGCACCGTATGCCCACTGGATGCGTACCGCAGCGACCCAGGCCGAGGAGACCGCCATCCAGGCCAGGGCCGCCACCGCCGCGTACGAGGCCGCGTTCGCCATGACGGTGCCACCGCCGGTCATCGCCGCCAACCGCAGCCTGTTGATGACGCTGGTCGCGACCAATTTCCTGGGTCAGAACACGGCCGCGATCGCGGCCACCGAAGCGCACTACGGCGAAATGTGGGCCCAGGACGCCACCGCCATGTCCGGCTACGCCGCCGGAGCCGCAGCGGCGACCAGGCTCGACCCGTTCACCACACCGCCGCGCACCACGAACACCGCGGGGGCGGCCGCACAGGCCGCCGCGATCGGCAAAGCTGTAAGCCACGCCGGCGGACTCGGCAAAGCCGTGGGCCACGCCGGCGGACTCGGCAAAGCCGTGGGGCATGGCGGTGGACTCGGCAAGGCCGTGGGGCATGCCGGCGGACTCGGCAAAGTCGTCGGTCAGGCCGCCGCCACCGCGGTCGACGGGCAAGGCGAGGGACTGGTCGTCGGATTCACCCAGACGCTGCCGGGCTCCACCCTCCCGGCCGCCGGTTCGTCGACGGGCGCGTCGGCGCTGGCCGGCATCATCGGCCCGATCACCGCCGCAGCCGCGGCCAGCGCACCCGGCATCGAGCTCTCCAACGCCGGTCTCGAAATCATCGTCGACTCGGCGGGCTCGTTCGGCATCGATGCGCTCGGCTCTTTCCTGATCGATCCGCTGGGGGTCGCCGGAATAGGTGAGGAACTGCTGCGGGTGGCCGGCGTGCTGCCGGTGACGGCCAGCATGGCCTCGGCTACCTCGATCAGCGGCTTGTCGGTGCCATTGGCATGGGCCTCGGCGGTGCCGGCAGTGGTCCAGCAGGTCGGAGTGTCGTTGGCGTCCACGGGAACAGCCGCCGGCGCCTCGACCGCTCCCAGCCTCGCCAGCGCCGAGACGGTGATCCCCGGAGTGGGTATGGCCGCCGCGAGCGTTGCCGGCCGGGCCAGCGCCGGTGCCACCCGGGGCCACCGGGTCCCGACCACCGGCGCCACCACCCCGCGACCACCGGAACGCCCGCCGAACGAGCTGCCGGCCCTGACACGCGAATCGGCATTCGGCCTGTTGATGGGCGCCGATGTCGAACTGCGCGAGCTGGCCGAGTTGCGCAATGCCGGCATCCTCACCGACGAGGAATACGCCGCCGAGAAGCGGGCCCTGGTCGGTCACTGACCCAGCCGCCGGCGCGCGGCTACAGCAGATAGCCCTGCTCGGGCTGTGGCGCGGCTTCCGCGATCAGCTCCGGTCCGTTGTTGCGCACGTTGTTGACCAGCGTCGAAACCTCACGCAACACCAGCCCCGGCGCCTGCGGCGAACTGGCCAGCAGCGCGGTGTCCAGCGGTGCGTCCGGATCCAGCCAAGCGTCCCAACGCTTTTCGGGAAGCAGCAGTGGCATCCGGTCGTGTATGCCGGCGATCTCTCCGGCCGCCCCGGTGGTGATGATGGTGACGCTGAGCAGCGGGTCGGATCGAGGGCCGCCCCGCCAGACCGACCACAGGCCCGCCGCGAACAGCATCCCGTCGTCGCCGTGGATGTAGAACGGTGTCTTGCGCGGTTTCTTCCCGACGGGGGCTTCGGCGCGCCACTCGTAGAAGCCGTCCATCGGAACCAGGCAGCGCCGGCGTTCGGCGGCCGAGCGGTAGGCGGGCGAGGTGGTGAGCTTGTCGGCGCGGGCGTTGATCAGCAGCGGGCCACCGGCAGCCGGGGCGCCGTCGGGGCCGGCCTTGGTCCACGGCGGCACCAGTCCCCACCGCATCAGCCGGACTCGGCGGGTCGGCGCTCCCACGTCTGGGCCGGGATGGGTATGCCTGCTGACCACGGTCGCGACGGCGTCGGTCGGTGCCACGTTGTAGTTCGGGGCCGGATCGGCGTCTGCCGGAACCTCGTTGATCGCCCCGATCCGCTCGGCCAGCAGCGCCGGGTCGGTGGTTACCGCAAAACGCCCGCACATGCCTCCATGGTGGCAGCTAGTCGAGCCGGGTGGCAGTCACGGCCCAAAACGGCATGTGCACCACGTTGTCCTCGAGCAGCGGTTGCAGGTAGGCGAACCGCTCGGCCAGCGCGCGCACGCCGTCGAGCAGATCCTCCCGGCCGAGCGCCTCCATCACCGTGATCATCTCGGTGAAGGAGTTGGGGTCGAAGGTGCCCTGATAGGTGGTGGGCCCGATGTGGTCGATCCGCCACCCGGCCTCGGCGAGCAACGGCCCGAAACGCTCGGGCGACAGCCCGTCCAGCTGCCAGCCGTTGACGTTGTGACGTCCGGCCTCGAACATGTACAGCCGCGCTTGGGGTTTGGTGGCCCGGTGCAGGCTGCGGGCATACCGCAGCTGGGTCTGCTCGTCGTCCTGGAACACGTGGTAGAACGCGCTGTCGACGACGGTGTCGAACCGGCCGTCAAACCCGGCGAGCTCGACCGCGTCGGCCACCTGGAAGTTCACCGTCACACCGGCTTTCGCGGCGTTGCGTTGCGCCACCGCGATCGCGGCCGGTGCCACGTCGATCCCGGTCGTGGGGTAGCCCTGCGAGGCATAGTGGATCGCGTGATGCCCCGGGCCGGTGCCGGGATCGAGCACCTCACCGCGCAGCGCACCGTAGGCCACCAGCTGCTGCACCACCGGCTGCGGCCGGCCGATGTCCCAGGGCTCAGGCGGGCTCGCGGGCGGTGCGCCGGCGAAATCCGGGTCGCTGCTCATCGCTTCCACTGTGCGCGACGCCGGTTAACGGATTCAGAACGCTCGGTGTACGAACGGCGATGGCCGAGCCGTGATGGCAAGATCGCCGCTGTGCGCCTCTCAGTGCTCGACCTTGCGCCGGTCCGCACCGACCAGTCCAGTCCGGACGCACTGGCGGCGACCATGCGGCTCGCGCGGATGGCGGACCGCCTCGGCTACCACCGGTACTGGGTAGCCGAGCATCACAACATCCCGTCGGTAGCCGCGACCAGCCCGGCCGTGTTGACCGCGATGATCGCGTCGGAGACCTCACGGCTACGGGTGGGCTCGGGCGGGGTGATGCTGCCCAACCATGCACCCCTGGCGGTGGCCGAGCAGTTCGCGCTGTTGGAGGCCGCCTATCCCGGTCGCATCGACCTGGGTATCGGGCGGGCGCCGGGTGCCGACCCGGTGGCCTCGGCGGTGTTGCGCGGCGCCACCGGCCGTGGCGATCGCGACGTTGATGAGTTCCCGGACAATCTCACCGATGTGATCGCCTTGCTGGGGACCGCCGGAGTGTCGGTGCAACTGGCCGACGGCAGCTATGTGCTCAGGTCGACGCCGCACGCGCTGACGGCGCCGCGGGTATTTGTGCTGGGTTCGTCGGTGCAGTCAGCGCGGGTCGCCGCCGCCAAGGGATTGCCCTATGTTTTCGGCCACCACCTGTTCGGTGAGCAGACCGCCGAGGCGCTGGCTGCCTACCGTTCGGAGTTCGTGCCCGGCGGGCTCGACGGCGAGCCCACCGCGTTCCTGACCGTCAACATCGTGGTCGCCGAAACACATTCGGAAGCAACAGCTTTGATACTGCCATACCTACAACTGCAGGCGCGCACCGCGACCGGGCAACCGCCGGGACGGCTGGACCTGGTCGAGGATGCCGAGCAGGCGACTCTGACCCCCGAACAGCACCTGATCGCCCGCGCCGAGCTCGAACGCGCCGTGGTGGGGACGCCGGTGGAGGCGGTCGCACAGTTGCGGGACTTGGCCGGTCGATTCGATGTCGACGAGCTGATGCTCAATCCGGTCGCCTCCGCCCGCCGGGGAACCGATCCGGCCACCGCGCCGGGACGCGAATCCACCGTCGCGCTGTTACCCGGCGCCCTCAACCAAAGATGAACAACCGGTGACGGATGCGCAACCACATGGTGCGGATCGATGAATGAATCGGGTGCGGTTCCTAACGGCCGATGAACAACTGCTGACACTCTCCGAAAAGGGGCTTTCGCAGGTGTGCCGCCGGGTTGAGATCGCCTAGCGTCGGGTCTGCGCCCAACCGGGCGGCGCGATCCGCAGAGTGGTGATCGCAAACGACGAAGGACTCGACGAGGAGCGTTATGTCGTTCGTAACGACGCAGCCCGAGGCGCTACTGGCCGCCGTTGCCAACCTGCGGACCATCGGTTCGACGATGACCGCGCACAGCGCCGCGGCAGCTGCCCCTACCACCGGCGTGGTGCCGGCCGCCGCCGACGAGGTCTCGGCAATGACCGCGGCACAGTTCGCCGCGCACGCCCAGGCTTACCAGGCCGTCAGCGCTCAGGCCGCAGCCGTGCACGAGATGTTCGTGAACGCGCTCAGCAGCGGAGCCAACGCCTACGCAGCGACCGAGGCGGCCAACGCCGCCGCCACGGCATAGGTCGCAGCGATGGACTACCTTTCCTCACCGCCGGAGATCACCTCCACCAAGATCTATTCCGGTCCCGGCTCAGAGCCGATGGCCGTGGCGGCGTCGGCGTGGAGTGCGCTGGCCGCCGAGCTGAAATCCGTTGCGGCATCGTATCGGACGGTCATCAACCAGCTGACCGCCGAGGAGTGGTTGGGGCCGGCATCGGCGACCATGGCGACCGCGGCCGCACCGTACATCAACTGGATGGAACTCACCGCTGCGCAGGCCGAGCAGGCAGCCAACCAGGGCCGTGCCGCGGCAGCCGCCTACGAGACCACCCGCGCGATGATCGTGCCGCCGATCGCGGTGATGGCCAATCGTCAGCAGCTCCAGCAGTTGGTCGCCACCAACATCCTCGGGCAGAACACCCCGTCTATCGCCGCCACCGAAGCCGAGCACGGCGAGATGTGGGCGCAGGACACCATGGCGATGTACGGCTATCACGCCCAGTCCAGCCAGGCGACCAAGCTCAGCGACTTCACCGCCCCGCCGAACCCGACCAACCCGGGCGCCGAAGCCAGTACCGGCACCGCAGCCCCGTCGGCCCCGCCGGCGTCCAACGCATTGCAGAACCTGCTGAGGCTGCCGGGGTCGGCTGAAACCACGAACGTGGCCGACGACATCCTCAAGGACCCGACCTACAACCTGGCCAACCAGGGTCTGAACCAGGTGATCAGCAACGCGAACCTGCATTCCAACAACCTCTGTGCGGTTTGGCGTGGCATCAGCGGTGTGCTTGGCTTGCAGAAGTTGGGGGCTGACATGGCGAAGGGCGCCTCGGGT
>NZ_QMEX01000192.1 GCF_003284925.1 Mycolicibacter senuensis | reverse complement strand
TTCGCCGGGCTGGTCGCCGCCGGGTTGGTGGGCGACCCGCTCACCGACGCCTGGCTGTTGGCGGACCAGTTGCGGGAGTTCCGTGGCGACGCGCACGTGAATGCCTGGGTTGCAGCGGGTTTCGACGCCGTCGAGATCGGCCTGATCACCGAGTTGTACCGCGGGTTACCGCCGCGCAGCTATGTGCGCAGCAGGGCCTTCAGCGAGGATGAGCTGAGTGCCGGCGAGGCGCGGCTCGCCGAGCGGGGCCTGGCCCGCGACGGCGTGCTCAGCGACGCCGGGCGCGCGGCCCGCGAGTCGGTGGAGACGGCGACCGATGCGGCGTGCGAACCGATCGTGGCCCGGCTCGGCGACGAGCTGCCCGAGTTGGTCGAGCTGGTGGGCGGCTGGTCGAAGCGGCTGCGTGAGGCCGGCGCCTTCCCCGGCTGAGCCTGCTTCAGGGTGTGACCAGGATCTTGCAGTGCCGGTCCGGGTCGGCCAGATCGTCGAATGCCGTCCCCACGTCGTCGAGTCCGACCTCGCCGGTGATCAGCGGTGCCACGTCAATCCGGCCCTCGGCGATCGCCTGTAGCGACGCGGTGAACTCCGCTGGCTCGTAGGCCAATACGAACTGCACGTTGATCTCCTTGGCGACACCGAAGAACGGGTGCACGGTGTCGGGCTGCATGCACACGCCCGCGACCACCAGTCGGGCCCCGGCCGGCGCGCGGCGCAGCACGTCGTCGATGATTCCGGGCACGCCGATCGCTTCGAAGACCACCTTCGGCGTCACCGTGTCGAACGGAGAGCCATCGGCCGGGTCGAGTGACCGATGCGCGCCCATCGCCGTCGCGAGGTCGCGCCGGGCGTGTGAATAGTCCGCTGCCACAATGTGTTCCACGCCGCGGGTTCGCAGTGCGGCGATGATCGCGATCCCGATCGGGCCGCAGCCCAGCACCAGTGCCGTATCGCCGGGAGTGATGCCGGACTTGTTGACCGCATGCAGTCCCACCGCCATCGGCTCGGTCAGCGCGGCGTGCCGGGGGTCCAGCCCGTTCGGGATGGGCACCAGCAGCGGGGCCGACAACAACATCTTCTCGGCGTAGCCGCCCACCGTGGTGTTGGAGTAGACGATAGGTTCAATGCCTTTGGCGGCCAGCAGAACCGGGATCGATGTGACGGGCGTGCCGGCGGGAAAGGTGTCGGTGCCGGGACCGGCCTGCAGTACCCGAGCGCTGAATTCGTGGCCCATGAAGATGTCGGCGCCCAGGTCGACGGCGGTCTCGGCGGCCGGGGTGCCGGCCATGGACCTCGTCGCGGCCAGGACCTGCTCGCCGTGCGCGGCGAAGTGCAGGTCGGATCCGCAGATGCCGCAGGCCAACACCTCGACCAGCACCTGACCCTGGCCGGGCGTCGGCTCCGGCACATCGTCGCGGTAGACCATCCGCCCGTCGCGCAGCACCGCGGCGCGCATCACCGCGGTCCGGACTCGGCGGCATGCTCGACGACGGCGTTCTTGATCGCCTCGCCGGCCCGGCCGAACAACGTGTCACGCATGCCCTTGGCCCACTCGTGTGACGCCCGCGGCGCGGCGAGTTGGCCCTTGAAGTGGGGAATCACCTTGCGGGCCAACAGCTCGTAGCTGTGGTAGGTCGCCTCCGGCGAGGCCCAGTCGTGCCCCAGGAACAGCAGCGTGCCGAACCCGCCGGAGCGCTCCAGCAGGTCGGTGATGTGCTCGATCGCATCGTCGGGGGTGCCGATGCAGCAGCTGCCCGCTGCCGCATAGGCCTCGACGAACTCGGTCGGGGTCTGTGGCGAGCCCTCGACTTCGCTGGCCAGCGGGACGAACCCGGCCGCGCCGAAGTAGTTCGCGAAATCCTGCAGGCCGTATGTGCAGTCGGCCACCGCCTGTTCACGGGTGTCGGCGATGTGCATGATGCTCAACACCCGCCAGCCGGCACGGTCGGGCTCGTCGCGGCCGGCCTTGGCGGCCTGGTCGCAAACCACCTGCCAGGCGCTCTCCACCGCGGCGAAGCCGCCCGGCACCGACATCGACAGCGACAGCAGTGAGGTGCCCAGTGCGCCGGCCAGTCGCGGTCCGGACGGCGAGATCATCGCCGCTGTCGAGATCTCCGGGTACGGCCAGGTGTAGGGCCGGATGTGCAACGCGGCGTCACGCAGCGTGAACCAGTCCGAATGGCGGGTGACCAACTCACCGGGCTCGGCGCGGAACAGCGCGAGGATCGCCTCCAGGGACTCCTGCATCATCCGGCGCTGCTCGACGGGATCGATGCCCATCATGTGTGCGTCGGTGGGCAGTGCGCCCGGTCCGGTGCCGAACATCACCCGGCCACGGGTCAGGTGGTCCAGCAGCACCCAGCGGTCGGCGACCATCAGCGGGTGGTGATAGGGCAGCGAGACCACCCCGGTGCCCAGCCGGATGTGCTTGGTGCGTTCGGCGGCCGCGGCGATGAACACCTCCGGGCAGGCGATCAGCTCGTAGCCCCCCGAGTGGTGCTCGCCGAACCAGGCCTCGTCGAAGCCCAGCCGGTCCAGCGCGACCACCCGTTCAAGGTCGTATTCCAGCGCGACCGTCGGCGACTGGCCCAGCGCGTGGAACGGTGTGATGAAAACCCCGAAGCGCAGCGGCGCGGCCATCACGACACCGCTCCGGTCGGCAGGCCCGCCAGGAACTCGAGCAGCGCGGCGTTGACCTCGTCGGGCCGCTCCTGCTGCAGCCAGTGACCGGCGCCGTCGATCATCACCTCGCGGTAGGGCCCGGTGACCAGTTCACTGGCCCGATCCCGGCGGGTGAAGCTCAGCACCGGATCAGCGGACCCGGCGATGAACAGCGCTGGAACGTCGATGGTGGCAGCAGGTGGATTGGCCATGATCTCCCAGTTGCGGTCGAGATTGCGATACCAGTTCAGCCCGCCGGTGAAACCGGTGCGGGTGAACTCGGCGATGTAGTGGTCCAGTTCGTCGGCGCTGATCCAGTCCGGCCGTGCGGCCGGTTCGGCCAGCCGTTCGATGAACCCCGCCGGGCCGGGAGCGGTCATCCGGATCGCCGAGTCGTGATCGTCCGGGCTCAGGCTGCCCATCATCCGGCGCATGGTCCGAGCCGGGTCCGAGCCCAGTTCCGCGTCGGCGACACCGGGCTGCTGGAAATAGAGCATGTAGAAGAAGTTCTCGCCGAAGATCTTGCGGAACGCCTCGGTGGGCGGGGCGTGCGGGCGGGGCACCGGCGGCACACTGAGCCCCGCCACCGCGGCCACCCGCTCGGGGTGCAGCTGGGCGGCACTCCAGACCACCGGCGCACCCCAGTCGTGGCCGATCCAGACCGCGCGCGTGGCCCCGACGTCGTCGAGCAGACCGACCAGGTCACCGGTGAGCGCCGCGATGTCGTAGGCCGCGATCTCCTCCGGTCGCGTCGAACCGCCGTAGCCGCGCTGATCGGGGGCCAGCACATGAAAGCCCGCGTCGGCCAGCGCGGGAATCTGATGTCGCCATGAGTAGGCCAGCTCCGGGAAACCGTGCGCCAACAACACCACCGGGGCATTGGGCCCATTGTGGGCGCCCGCTTCGGTGACCCGCAGGGTCACGCCGTTGGTGTCGACGAGCCGTTCGGTTTGGTTGGCCACCGTCCCACCAAAGCACAACCGGACCCGGGCGGAGAAGGGATTGCCGGGTCCGGCCAGCTCCAACCCATGCCCGGACGACCGGGGCGGTAGCCTGAACATGCCCAGCTGCATGTACTGGAAGGATTTGGGCCGAGTTCGGCCGATGTCTGATGAATCGCAAAAACGTGATCCGCACCGTCACCGCGATCGCCGTGGTGCTGTTGCTCGGCTGGTCGTTCTTCTATTTCAGTGACGACACCCGCGGATACAAACCGGTCGACACCTCGGTCGCGGTGGCCCAGATCCACAGCGGAAACGTCAAGAGCGCCCAGCTCGACGACCGCGAACAACAGTTGCGGCTGGTGCTGAAGAACCCGCTCACCAGCGTCGAGCTCTCCGACAAGGATGACAAGGCCGCCAGGTCGGGCAAGTCCGAACAGGTCGACAAGCTGATCGCGAAGTACCCGACCGGCTACGCGGTTCCGCTCTACACCGCGCTGACCAAGCAGAAGGCGGAGATCAACACCGTCGTCAACCAGGGCAGCATGCTGGGCACGCTGCTGATCTACATGCTGCCGATGTTGCTGCTGATCGGCCTGTTCGTGATGTTCTCCCGCATGCAGGGCGGTGCCCGGATGGGCTTCGGCTTCGGCAAGTCACGGGCCAAACAGCTGGGTAAGGACATGCCCAAGACCACCTTCGCCGACGTTGCCGGCGTCGACGAGGCGGTCGAGGAGCTTTACGAGATCAAGGACTTCCTGCAGAACCCGGGCCGGTATCAGGCGCTGGGCGCCAAGATCCCCAAGGGTGTGCTGCTCTACGGCCCGCCCGGCACCGGCAAGACGTTGCTGGCCCGGGCGGTGGCCGGCGAGGCCGGTGTGCCGTTCTTCACCATCTCCGGCTCGGATTTCGTGGAGATGTTCGTCGGTGTGGGTGCCTCCCGGGTGCGCGACCTGTTCGAGCAGGCCAAACAGAACAGCCCCTGCATCGTGTTCGTCGACGAGATCGACGCGGTCGGCCGGCAGCGGGGCGCCGGGATGGGCGGCGGGCACGACGAGCGCGAACAGACCCTCAACCAGTTGCTGGTGGAGATGGACGGCTTCGGTGAGCGGGCCGGCGTCATCTTGATCGCCGCGACCAACCGGCCCGACATCCTCGACCCTGCGTTGCTGCGGCCCGGCCGGTTCGACCGCCAGATCCCGGTGACCAACCCCGACATCGCCGGTCGGCGCGCGGTGCTGCGGGTGCATTCGGCGGGCAAGCCGATCGGGCCGGACGCCGACCTGGACGGGCTGGCCAAGCGCACCGTCGGCATGTCCGGCGCCGATCTGGCCAACGTGATCAACGAGGCGGCGTTGCTGACCGCACGGGAGAACGGCACCGTCATCACCGGCGCGGCGCTGGAGGAAGCCGTTGACCGGGTGATCGGCGGCCCGCGGCGCAAGAGCCGGATCATCAGCGAACACGAGAAGAAGATCACCGCCTACCACGAGGGCGGACACACCTTGGCGGCGTGGGCGATGCCGGACATCGACCCCGTCTACAAGGTCACCATCCTGGCCCGCGGCCGCACCGGCGGGCATGCGGTGGCGGTGCCCGAAGAGGACAAGGGACTGCGCACCCGCTCGGAGATGATCGCCCAGTTGGTGTTCGCCATGGGTGGGCGTGCCGCCGAGGAACTGGTGTTCCGCGAGCCGACCACCGGCGCGGTCTCCGACATCGAAAAGGCCACTCAGGTTGCCCGGGCGATGGTCACCGAGTACGGCATGAGCGCCAAGCTCGGGGCGGTGCGCTACGGCAGCGAACACGGTGACCCGTTCGTGGGGCGCACCATGGGCACTCAACCGGACTATTCCCACGAGGTGGCCCGCGACATCGATGATGAAGTGCGCAAGCTCATCGAGGCGGCCCACACCGAGGCCTGGGAGATCCTTACCGAATACCGCGACGTGCTCGACACGCTGGCCGGCGAACTGCTGGAGAAGGAGACGCTGCACCGCGCCGATCTGGAGAAGATCTTCGGTGACGTGGCCAAGCGACCGCGGCTTACGATGTTCGACGACTTCGGCGGCCGGGTCCCGTCCGATAAGCCGCCGATCAAGACTCCCGGTGAGCTGGCCATCGAGCGCGGCGAACCGTGGCCGCAGCCCAGGCCCGAGCCGGCGTTCAAGGCCGCCATCGCC
>NZ_QMEX01000191.1 GCF_003284925.1 Mycolicibacter senuensis | reverse complement strand
GGCCGCGCTGCGCGCGCTCGGCGGGGTGTCGGTGGTGCTGGCCACCGCCGCCAATTCGCAGGCGATGGCCGATACGCTGGGCGGCCTGGTGCCGCGTGGCGAACTGGTCATCATCGGTGTCACCGCAGATCCGCTGCCGATCGCCCCGGTGCAGTTGATCGGGCCGGGGCTCAGCGTGTCCGGTCACCCGTCGGGCACCGCCCGCGACGTCGAGGAAACCATGGCGTTTGCGGTGCTGTCGGGGGTGCGGGCCCGCATCGAGGAGCGGCCGCTGGCCCAGGCGGCCGAGGCATACGCCGCCATGGCACAGGGCCGGGCCCGCTACCGCATGGTCTTGACGATGTGACCTGTCACCGGCTCACGCCGAGAGGCCCGCGTCGTAGTCCCACCGGGTGGGTGGCGTCATTCCCGGCGGCATCCACCCGATGAACAGGTGCCCGTCGCGATGCGCGCGGGCGGTCGGCTCGATTCCCAGCAGTTCGCGCACCTCGGCGAGCGGCTTGTCCAGCAGCTCTTCATAGGGGGCGGCCATCAGGTTGTCGGCGCGTTGCCCCCGACGGACCGCCTCACGGAAATAGCGCAGCTTGCGGCGTGGGGAGGCGGGGATCAGGGGCCCCAGCAATCCGAGGGTGAGCGCCTTGAGCGCACCGGAGGGCTCCATCTGGCCGCAGTGGAAGCCGAGGTTGCCGAACTCTCCGCCCATGTCCGGACCGTAACCACCGAGGGTGTGGAACATGTCGTGCAGGGCGGTGCCGCGCCGCATCATGTAGAAGAAATCGTCATCCCAGCCGCGGCGTTCGGCGATCGGCCGGATCACGGTGTCCACGTCGAACACGCCGGCATCGAGCCGGTTGGTGCGCAGAAAAGACCGGTAGGCGTGGCCCAGCGATCCCGCCGGCAGCGAAGCCAGGTGGTCGTCGTCGCCCAGCAGCGCCAACAGATCGGGCTTCTCGGAGAACAGCTTCCGGCCGTTGGGATGTGCCCGCAGCTGGTGGTAGCTGCGCGCCAGGATCGGAGCCGCCAGGCCCACGATCAACTCGAAGGCGGAGCCCCCGTTCTTGCCCGGGTTGGCCAGCAGCCGCCACGAGCCGAAGACTGCCGCCCAGTCACGCTGCTCGGGTACACCAGTAAGCGTTGCGGCCATGCGACGATCCTTTCACCGGATGCCTCGATAATAGACATTTGAATGGAGATGTCCATATATGTCAGCGAAGACGGCCCGCGGCCGAGGCAGGCCACCCGGTGGTGGCAATCCTCCCGAGCACGCTCGGGAGTTGCTGCTCGACGCCGCGGAACGGTCGTTTGCGCGCCGGGGCTACCGCGCGTCGACGATGCAGGTCATCGCGCGGGACGCCGGCTACACCCGCGCGGTGATCTATCGGCATTTCGGCAGCCGGGACCAGTTGCTGGACGCGTTGGTGGTGCGCGTCGCCGGACGCAAAATGGCCGCCATCGCCGCCCGGCTCGAGACCACCACCGACCCCGGCGAGCTGGTGACCGAGTCACTGGTGATCGTGGCCACCGAAGTCGGCCAGGACCCCCTGCTGCGGGTGATCTCCGAGCACACCGACGAGGGCAACGTCGCCGCGATGATCGCCCGGTCGGCAACCCTGAGCGAGGTGCTCGCCGGGCAGTTCGAGATGGGATTTCACCAGGCGGGCGACAAACTGCGCGCCGGCCTGCGCCCCGGCGACGCCGCCCGCTTCGTGTTGTCGGTCGCGCTCGGGTTGCTGCTGGGGCTCGTTCCCGGCGCCGACGACGCCGAACAGGTCCGCCGGTATGTGCAGGTGTTCGTGCTCCCCGCGCTGGTCGCCGATCCGTCGCCGGCCGGGCCGGTGTTCACCGCGCCGGGGTAACAAGCGGGAAAACCGGTGGCGTCGGCCCACTACACTGAGCGGGTATCAGTGGCCAGCAAGGAGAAGCATTCAGTGGACAGCGCGGCGCAGAACGGTTCGGCACCCGGCGGGCAGACGGGTACTGCGCGAGTAAAGCGCGGGATGGCCGAGATGCTCAAGGGCGGCGTCATCATGGACGTCGTCACCCCCGAACAAGCCCGGATCGCCGAGGGGGCCGGCGCCGTCGCGGTGATGGCGCTGGAGCGGGTGCCCGCCGACATCCGCGCTCAGGGCGGGGTGTCGCGGATGAGCGACCCCGACATGATCGAGAGCATCATCGCCGCGGTCACCATCCCGGTGATGGCCAAGGTGCGTATCGGGCACTTCGTCGAAGCGCAGATCCTGCAAAGCCTCGGAGTGGACTACATCGACGAGTCCGAGGTGCTCACCCCGGCCGACTACAGCCACCACATCGACAAGTGGCAGTTCACTGTTCCGTTCGTGTGCGGGGCGACCAACCTCGGTGAGGCGCTGCGCCGGATCACCGAGGGCGCGGCCATGATCCGCTCCAAGGGCGAGGCCGGAACCGGCGATGTCTCCAACGCCACCACCCACATGCGTGCCATCGGCGGCGAGATCCGCCGGCTCACCTCGCTGTCTGAGGACGAATTGTTCGTCGCGGCAAAGGAACTGCAGGCGCCTTACGAACTGGTCGCCGAAGTCGCCAAGGTCGGCAAGCTGCCGGTGACGCTGTTCACCGCCGGCGGGATCGCCACCCCGGCCGATGCGGCGATGATGATGCAACTCGGCGCAGAGGGGGTGTTCGTCGGGTCCGGCATCTTCAAGTCCGGTGACCCGGCGGCGCGGGCCGCGGCCATCGTCAAGGCCACCACCTTCCATGACGACCCCGACGTGCTGGCGCGGGTTTCGCGGGGCCTGGGCGAGGCGATGGTCGGCATCAACGTAGAGGACATCGCCCAACCGCACCGGCTTGCCGAACGCGGCTGGTAGACGTTCCCCGTGGCGATCGAAGAGATCCTCGATCTCGAGCAACTCGAGATCAACATCTACCGCGGTAGTGTGTTCAGTCCGTTCTCGGCCGACAACCAGCGCACCTTCGGCGGGCACGTCGCCGGGCAGGCGCTGGTGTCGGCGGTGCGCACCGTGGACCCGAAGTTCCGGGTCCATTCCCTGCACGGCTATTTTCTGCGGCCAGGGGATGCCAAGGCGCCCACGGTTTTTCTGGTCGAACGCGTGCGTGACGGCGGTTCGTTCTGTACGCGGCGGGTCGATGCGGTGCAGCACGGCGAGACGATCTTCAACATGTCGGCGTCGTTCCAGAGCGAGCAACGCGGTATCGAGCACCAGGATGCGATGCCCGACGCGCCCGTGCCCCAGGACCTGCCCGACATCGCCGCCATGAAGGCGTTCGACGACGAGGGTTTCAAGGCATTCGCCGAGTGGGAGCTGCGCCGGGTGCCGCGCGAGCTGTTACCGCACGTTCCGGGCAAGGTCGCCGAACAGCAGGTCTGGTTCCGCCACCGCGATCGACTTCCCGACGATCAGGTACTGCACATCTGTGCGCTGGCCTATATGAGCGACCTGACGTTGCTGGGCTCCGCCTGGTCGATCCACCCCGCCGACCGCGACCACCTGCAGGTGGCCTCACTGGACCATGCGATGTGGTTCATGCGCCCCTTCCGGGCAGACGAGTGGCTGCTCTATGACCAGTCGTCGCCGTCGGCGAGCGCCGGCCGGGCACTGACCCAGGGCAAGATCTACAACCAGGCCGGGGACATGGTGGCGGCCGTCATGCAAGAGGGGCTGACCAGATACCCGTCCGGATACACCCCCGCCGGTCAGTGAGCGGCCCGCGCATCGGCGTGCTCGCACTACAGGGCGATGTGCGCGAACACCTCGCCGCAGTTGCCGGCGTCGGCGCAGAGCCGGTGCCGGTGCGTCGCCGTGCGGAACTCGACGCCGTCGAGGCGCTGCTGCTTCCCGGCGGGGAGTCGACCACCATGAGTCATCTGCTGCGCGAACTGGAACTGGTCGATGTGCTGCGGGCGCGGCTGGCCGAGGGGATGCCGGCCTACGGATCTTGTGCGGGAATGATCCTGTTGGCGAGTGAGATCGTCGATGCCGGCGCTGAGGGGCGTGCCGCCATCCCGTTGGCCGGTATCGATATGACGGTGCGGCGCAACGCTTTCGGACGACAGGTCGACTCCTTCGAGGGCGACGTGACCTTCGCCGGACTGGCCGAGCCGGTGCATGCGGTGTTCATCCGGGCGCCCTGGGTGGAGCACGTCGGACCCGAGGTGCAGGTGCTGGCCGAGGTCGCCGGGCATCCGGTCGCGGTGCGGCAGGGCGGCGTGCTGGCCACCTCGTTTCACCCGGAAGTGACCGGTGATCGCCGAATCCACCGGCTGTTCGTCGACATCGTCGCCGGGCGCGCCTGATCGGCCGTCAGCCGGCGGGGCGCACCGTGACGCTGACGGTGCCGGCCCCGGGATCTGATGCGATCGTCAACACCGCGGCGTTGGGGCCCGACACCACCTGACCGCCGGTGACACTCACCTGATAGCCGTTCGGATATTCCATCGCCGGCGTCGAGATCGTGGTGATCGAGCCGGCATCGAAGCTGCCCAGGCCGTCGACCCGGTCGGTGGTGTAGCGGAACTGGAAGGTCCCGGTTGTCGGGTCGAACGACCAGGAGCCCGGGGTGCCCGAGATCGCCTGCGGGTACGGGGTGGCCAGCGCTGCCAGTTTCTCGGTGTCGACGTTGTCGCTGGTCGGCGGCTGGGCGGGGTCGGCGACCAGCCAGCCGTTGCCGCCGCCGGTGGTGGTGATGTCGCCCTTGTCGCTGTACTCCCACTCGGCCCAGCCGATGCGGTTCGCATCGGCGATCCGCAGCATGTCGCTGATGTGCGCGTAGTCGTTGGTCGCGCCGAATTCCGTCAGGAGCACCGGGATGTTGTGCGCGTTCCCGTAGGCCACCGCATTGGTCGCGCTCTGAGCGCCGAGTCCCAGGCCGGGCAGGAAGCTGTCGGCGTAGTCGTGGAATGACAGCACGGTGTTCGGGTCGTCGACGGTGCCCAGCGTCAGCGGCAGCCCGTTGGTGGTGAGCAGATCCGGTTCGAAGTACACCGGCGTGCTCGGGTCGACGGCCCGGATGGCGGCGTCGACCTGGTTGTAGAACGGTGTCAGTATTCCGGTCCCGAAGTAGCTACCCAGCCCGTAGCTGCCGCCCCAGGGTTCGTTCATGATCTCGTAGCCGGCGACATTCGGATTACCGTTGAAGTAATCGGCGACGTACTCCCACATCTGCGCGTAATGGTTGGACAGCCCCATGCCGTCGGGGGCTTCGGCGTTGGACCACAGCGCATCCCAGGCGTTGTACTGCGCCGGATTGAAGAAGTAGTCGTACGGGAAGCCCAGGCTCGGGTTGGGCAGCCCGCCGGTCTGGGTGGCCCACTCCGGTGCGCCCTCGCCGCCGAACACACTGCTGTAGCCGTCCTGGTGCATGTCGAGGATGACGCGGATGCCATGGCGCGCCAGCGTCTGGACGGTCTCGTCGATGGTGTCCAGGTAGGACCGGTCGAAGACGCCGGGCTGGGGTTCCACACCGGCCCAGATCACGCCCAACCGCACCACATTGAAGCCGTTGTCGGCCAAGAACTGTGCGTCGTCGTCGCCGAAGCCGATGGCTGACGGCGCGAACGGCGCGATCTTGTACACCTCGTTGAGGCCGTGCAACATCACCGCCCGGCCGTCGCTGTCGGTGATCCAGGTGCCGGTGCTGTCGAGTCCGCCGGTGGTCACGACCGGCGGACCGCTCGTCAACGTGCCGAATGCGCCGACCGCGCCGTGGCTGCCGAGCAGCCCGCCGGTGCCGCCTGCTCCGCCGAGGGCGGGCAGGCCGTTGAGCGTGTCGCCGCGGGTCGAGGTCCGGTTCCAGTTCCCGATCGCCTCCGCCCA
>NZ_QMEX01000190.1 GCF_003284925.1 Mycolicibacter senuensis | reverse complement strand
CGCCGCCACGGCGACCACCTCGTCCATCGCCGGAGCCGGCACGCCGGTCAGGGCGGCGATCAGCGGGTCCGCGCCCAGATCCAGCGACAGGTTGGCACGGTTGTCCGGGTCCAGACCGTCGACCAGCGCCAGCATGGTCTCGGCCGCGGCGGTGTAGTCACCGGCTCCGACTCCATCGAGGAGCACCGGGACCAACTGCAGGTAGACGTCGTCGAAGACCCGCCGCAGCTCATCGGCCGCAACGCCGCCCTCGCCGACCCGCACCACCAGCGCGCTGACCCCTTCGGTCAGGGCGGCCAGCACCACGCCGTTGACGTCGGCTCCCGTCGCCGGCCCGTTGCCGGGGAAGCGCTCGGCGACCTTCCAGCCGCTGTTGACGTCGCGCAGCGCGTCGGCGCCACGCACGTAGGGCCACCGGCCGGGCAGCGGCTGCTCCGGCAGCGCATCGAAGCCGGTGTAGAGCGCCCGGATCGCGAAGCCGTCCGGGCCCCCTACCGGGGTGTCCAACAGCCGCTCGGGCTCGCCGCCGGTCTCGGCGTCGATATCGGCCGGTTCGCGGCGCAAGCTCTTGGCCAGCACCCCGGCCACGGCGGCACGCCAGCGGGCCCGGGCTGCCTCCATGCCGGCGGGTTCTGCGGACACGTCGATGGACACCGGCGACTCCTGTTATTACTCGTGAGTAACTGATGGATCGCTACTCGGCACGTGTTAACCAGGCTAAATGATGGTGCTCGACGGGTGCTGCGGAGGTGCGCCGGACGCCAAAACTCCGGTCGTGCGACGCAATTCGTTAACCATCGGCCCGTACCCTGAGGGCCGTGAAGACCGCCGCGACCGGAATCCCGCAGGCACTGCGCAGCGCCTGGCCGGCACTGGTGACCATCGCCCGTCAGGTGGCGGTGTGGCGATTGGCGTTGACCACGGCCGTGATCGTGACCCTGGTCGCGGTGGCACTGCTGGTCCCGGTGCCCACCGCCGTGCAGTTGCGGGATTGGGCGCAGCCGCTCGGCCCGTGGTTTCCGCTGGCGTTTCTGACCGCGCACACCGTGGTCACGGTGCTTCCGTTCCCCCGTACCGCCTTCACGCTCGCCGCCGGCCTGCTGTTCGGGCCCTGGCTGGGCATCGTGCTGGCGGTGTCGGCCAGCGCGCTGAGCGCCGTGACGGCGCTGATCTTGATGCGGGTGTTCGGTTGGCAGCTGAGCCGGGTGGTGCGTCATCCACGGATGCACTCGCTGGACGCCCGGCTGCGTGAGCGCGGCTGGCCGGCGGTGGTGTCGCTGCGGTTGATTCCGGCGATCCCGTTCTCGGTGATCAACTATGCCGCCGGCGCGTCGGCGGTGCGATTGCTGCCGTACACGGTGGCCACCCTGATCGGGTTGCTACCGGGCACCGCCGCGGTGGTGGTGCTGGGCGACGCCCTCACCGGCGATGTGAGCCCGCAGCTGTTCGCCGTGTCGGCGTGCACGGCCGCGGTCGGGGTGGCGCTGCTGGTGTATGAAGTGCGCAGCCACCGCCGCCACCGGAGCGCATGCGATACCAGCGCCACCGCCAAGGCCGCCGAGCCGGCAGTGACGTGCTGAACATGTCCATCCTCGCCGAGGCCGCCAGCCGACTACTGCGATCAAGGCGGCTGACGCGGGCGCCGATCTGGCTGTATCGGGCACGCCTCGGCGGCCTGCTCGGGGACCGGCTGCTGATGCTCGAGCACATCGGGCGCCACACCGGTGCGCGCCGCCACGTCGTGCTGGAGGTACTCGAAGCCCGCGGCAACCCCGCCGACCGCTACATCGTCGCCTCGGGTTTCGGGGACCGGGCCCAGTGGTTCCGCAACGTCACCGCCGACCCGCGGGTACGGGTCTACGCCGGCGGCCGGGCGCCCGCGCCGGCGACCGCGCGGGTATTGGATCAGCGCGAGGCGGACCGGGTGCTGGGCGACTACATCCGGCGACACCCCCGCACCTGGGAGCAGTTCAGCGCGGTGCTCGAACGGACGTTGGGCACCCCGGTCAGCGCGACCGACACGGCGCTGCCGATGGTCGAGTTGCGGCTGGACCGGTGACCCGGCACGACGCGTCCTGGCAAATAACACGAAGGCCTCCCCAATCCGGCAACAAATCGGTGTAAAAGGGCATGCGCACAGCGAGAAAATGTGTAAAACCCCGTTAAAGTATTCGTTGGTGTCAGGTGCCGGTACGGCACGAATTCGAGGGGTGCTCGACGGATCGAAGGGACCGGATCAATGGCTGATCGGAACGCCGCGGTGCGCAAGTATTTGACCGAAATGATCGGCACGTTCGTTTTCATGTTCGCGGTGATCGGCATCGTGCTGGGCGGATCCGAATGCCTCGCCGCCACCGCGCTGGGCATCGGTGCTGTGCTGATGGTGATGGTGTACGCCAGTGGGCATATATCGGGAGGCCACCTGAACCCGGCGGTGTCGATCGCGGCCTATTTGCGGGGCGCGCTGCCATTGGGCGATCTCGGGCCCTACATCGTCGCCCAGTTGGTCGGCGCCCTCGCCGCATTCGGAGTGGGTTTCGGGCTGTGGCACGACAAGTACTCCACCGGCACCCTTGATCTGAGCGGGGCCGTCTGGTCGGCATTCCTGGCCGAATTGGTGTTCACCTTCGCGCTCTGCTACGTGGTGTTGCATACCGCAACCAGCAAAGACAGCGCCGGCAATAGCTTCTACGGTCTGGCGATCGGGTTCATCGTGACGGTCGGGGTGGTGGCGGTCGGCGCCATCTCCGGCGCCGCGTTCAACCCGGCCATCACCTTCGGGCTGATGCTGTCGGGCGTCTTCGCCTGGAAGTTCCTCTGGGTCTACCTGCTGGCCCAGGTGCTCGGCGCGGTGGTGGCCGCCTACGCCTACAAGGCCACCAGCCTCGACGAGCACACCGCCCACCGCCACGAACACACCGCGGCCCGCAGGGGTTGACGACAGGTTACGACTCCAGGGCCCGTACGCCGCTGGCCGCGGTGTGCGGGCCCTGCACCGTCATGACGGCGAACACGGCCAGCAGCAGCACCGCTGGAACGATGTTGGCCGCGCGATTGCGTACCCGCAGCTGGATGCCGAGCGCCCCGGCGAAATACGCCGTCAGCATGGCGGTGGTGGCGCGGGCGACACCCGGGAAGCGGAACACCGATCCCAGTCCCAGCGCGGCGGCGGCCTTGGCCACCGGAACGGCCCAGCGGGCCTCGGGCGGGATGCGCATGGCGGCCATGTTCTTGGCGACATAGGGCACCGGGATCGCCGATGCCACCGCATCGCCCGCCAGGAACGCGGCCAGCGCCGCGTAGGTGGGCCTGGCGGTCAGCGCGCTCACGCCATGCCGGGATCGAGCTCGGGCGGCAGTATCGCGCCCTCCACCGGCTTGCGCGCATCGGCCTCGGCCTTGGCGACCGCCTGTGCGATCGCCGGGTCGGTCTGGGTGGTGAACCAGTCGGCGACCTCTTCGCTGTCATCTTCCGGACGCGCCGGGGCGTCGTCGACCGGCGACGGCTGGTAGCGGAAGACGCCGTCCTCGTCCGGTGCTCCCAGCAGCTTGGTAAAACCCTGCAACGCGCTGCCGAAGTCGCTCGGCACCACCCAGACCTTGTTGGCCTCACCGCGGGCCATCTCCGGCAGCACCTGCAGGTACTGGTAGGCCAGTAGCTCGGGCGTGGGCCGGCCGGCCTTGATCGCCGCGAAGGTCTTCTCGATGGCCTTGGCCTGGCCCTGCGCTTGCAGGTAGGCCGCGGCCCGCTCGCCCTGCGCCCGCAGCATCCGGGATTGCCGCTCGCCCTCGGCGGCCAGGATCGACGCCTGTTTGGCGCCCTCGGCGGTGAGGATCTCGGCTTGCTTCTCCCCCTCGGCCTGCTTGATCGCGGCTTCCCGCTGCCCCTCGGCGGTGAGGATCATCGCTCGCTTCTCCCGATCCGCCTTCATCTGCTTCTCCATCGATGCCTGGATCGAGGGCGGCGGATCGATGCTGCGGAGCTCCACCCGGGCCACCCGCAGTCCCCAGCGGCCGGTCGCCTCGTCGAGCACGCCGCGCAGCTGGCTGTTGATCACCTCACGCGAGGTCAGCGTCTGTTCCAGCGTCATCCCGCCGACGACGTTGCGCAGCGTGGTGGTGGTCAACTGCTCGACGCCGACGATGTAGTTGCTGATCTCATACACCGCAGCCTTGGGGTTGGTGACCTGGAAGTAGACGACGGTGTCGATGTTCAGCGTCAGGTTGTCCTCGGTGATCACCGGCTGCGGGGGGAACGACACCACCCGCTCACGCAGGTCGATACGGGCGCGCACCCGATCGATGAACGGCACCAGCAGGGTCAACTGGCCGCTGACCGTGCGGCTGTAGCGGCCCAGGCGTTCGATCACCGCCGCCTCCGCCTGGGGAATCAGCGCCACCGATTTGGCGACCACGATCGCCGCGAAGATCACCAGTACCGCCAGCAACACCAGGCCGGTCGTAGCGCCTTCCATGAGCACTCCCCTTTCTCTACAAGACCTTGCTGACCACCGCGGTGGCCCCGTCGATGTGCATCACGGTGACCTGCTCGCCCGGCTCGAAGACCTCGCCGTCGGTCAGCGGGCGCGCCGTCCACACCTCACCGTCGAGCTTCACCTGGCCGCCGTGTTGTTCGACGCGGTCGAGCACCAGCGCGGTCCTGCCCTGCAGGGCCCGCACCCCGGTTTCAGCGCCCGCACCGGCCCACAGTCGCCGCCGCAAGGCGGGGCGCACCAGCACCAGCAGCAGCACCGAGACCACCAGGAAGACCGCGCCGTCGGTCCACAGCGGCCAGCCCGTCAACCAGCTGGCGCCGGCCGCCGACAGTGCCCCGCCGGACAGCATCAGCAGGAACATGTCGCCGGTGAGCGCCTCGGCACCGGCGAGTCCGAGTGCGAAGACCAACCAGACCAGCGCAGCCGACATGCGGCCAGGATAGCTTGAGAATCACTCGTGGCCGTGCGGACCGGGGCAGCCGGTTCCGGCAATTACACTGCCTTGCATCATGTGGTGCCCGAGTGTCTCGCTATCGGTGTGGGCCAACGCCTGGCTGGCCGGCCAGGCGGCGCCCGACGATCTGTTGGACGCACTATCGGCTTGGGCGCCAGTGCAATCGGTGGCCGCTTATGACGCGATCAGCATCGGTGAATCCGGGTGGGCCTGGTCCGGCGGGCACGAGGCAGGCGCGGTCTCCTTGCTGCAGCTGGTGCGCGGGGCCGCCGCCCCGGCGGCCGGGTCGGCCATCCAGCCGGTGTTTCCGGTCCCCGGCGACGTGCGCGGGCTGCCGGTCGGAACCGTGTTCGCCCGTGAGGCTGTGGTCGCCGGCGAGGGAGTGCTGATCGGAGGCCCGGATTCCGCAACTGCGGTCGGACTGGTGCCGCTCTACATCGAAGACGGCGACTCCCCCGGCGAACCCGTGACCGAACTGTCCTGGACCGCCTACCCGCTGACCGGGATACCGGTGCCTGAGCACCACGAGCTCGGCGAGGCCGAGTATGCGTTGCGGTCGGCGGTCCGAACGGCCGCCGAGGCGTTGGGGTCGACCGGTTCGCGCTGGGCCGACTACGGCGTCGAAGACCCCCGCCTCCGGGTCGAACAGATGCTGGAAGCCGCTGCGCTGCACCGCGTTCCAGATCACGCGCCGACGCGCGCGGTGCGGGTGCTGCAAAGCGCCGCCCATGTCGAGGCGATCATCACCGTCAGCGCCGATCTGCTCACCGCCACCGCGCACTCCTCGAGCGCGGTACTGAGCGCGGTCGACGCCGTGCGGCCGCTGGCCGCGGTGGTGCGCTCGGCGCGCAGCGCCGCGGTGACCGCGATCCTGTGCTCGGAGGGCTACACCT
>NZ_QMEX01000018.1 GCF_003284925.1 Mycolicibacter senuensis | reverse complement strand
CACAACACCATGGCCCAGACCGCGCTCAATGGCCCTGGCGAGCGCATCGATGCCCTACGTGACACCATGGCCGAACTGCTGGAGATGCAAGAAACCCGCATACAGTTCGCCGCCATGATGTGTGGCCTGGACATCCGTTACAACCTTGGTGAGGGACACCCGCTTCTCGGTCGCCGCATGCCTGATCTCGATCTGCGAACGTCAACCGGTCTCGTACGGCTGTTCACACTCCTGCATCCCGCTCGCGGCATTCTCCTGAAGTTCGGTGACCGAACATGGGACTTCGACTTAGCGCCTTGGGAGCACCGCGTCTCAATGGCTATCGCGCAATCCAGTTGCGCCTGGGATCTGCCGGCCGTCGGCACAGTGGCCGCCCCTGATGCCGCCTTGATCCGACCCGATGGCCACGTCGCCTGGGTCGGAGACGGCACCGCCGAAGGATTACACGAAGCGCTCGACCGGTGGTTCACGTAGCTCCGCACTTAAAGCGCTGCCGGAGGAGACGACTTCGGCCAAATCTGCAACAGACCACCCGACTGCAAAGGCAAAGGAAATCCGCCGTGTCCCACCGCAATGCCCCGCTATCACCAGAAGGTCGCCGACGTCTCGTCCAGCGGTGCCAGCACCGCCCAATCGCCCATGTAGCCGCCGAGATGGGTATCTCACGGGCCTGCGCATCAAAATGGGTGAACCGGCACCGGAAGTACGGAGAACTCGGCCTCCAAGATCGGTCCTCAGCGCCGCATCGTCAACCAACAGCCACACCAGTCGAGATCATTGCCAGGGTCGAACATATGCGTCGATTGGGGAAGTGGTCAGCATCACGCATAGCATTCGAACTCAACAGCGATGGCATAGTTATCAGCCGACGCACCGTCACCCGCCATCTCGCCCAGATGGGACTGAACCGCCGCCGGTTCATCGATCCAACCGGCGACAGCAATCGCGTGCCTCGCAAGATCATCGCCGAGCGCCCGGGCCATCACGTCCATCTAGACGTCAAGAAAGTTGGGCGCGTTCCCGACGGAGGCGGATGGCGCATTCATGGGCGTGGCAGCAGCCACGCCCACGCTGTCGGTCGGCGAAAGGGCAAAGGCGAACGCGGTGGCTACGTCTACCTGCATTCCGCCGTCGATGGCTACTCCCGCCTCGCCTACACAGAAGCACTAGAAGACGAGAAGGCCTCTACGGCCGTCGGATTCATGCATCGCGCTCGAGCCTGGCTTGCCGCTCACGGTATCACCCAGGTTGAACGGATCGTCACAGACAATGGAGCCTGCTACAGAGCCGATGCATTCGCCCGCGCCATGCTCGGGGCACGCCACCAAAGGATCCGCCCCTACGCCCCACGCCACAATGGAAAAGTGGAGCGATACAACCGAATTCTCGCCGAAGAGTTCCTCTACGCGCGAGGCTGGACGTCAGAACAAGAGCGCGCAGACGCCCTCAGCATATGGAACATCCATTACAACTATCACAGGCCGCACAGCGCATCGGCCGGACAGCCGCCGGCAGCACTGCTCACCACAGGCGTCACCAACCTTATGGCCTCATACACCTAGGCCTCGGCGTGGCGGCGGTTCGAGGGCTGGTGCCGGCGCAACGGATACGAGTCGTTACCGGCGCACTCGGCGGTGATCGCCGCATACCTGGTCGACGCTGCCGAGACGGTTGCTGAGAACGGGGAGCGGGCGTACTCGACGACGACGTTGGGCAAGTGAACCGCGGCGGTCTTCGACCGTCACCGTCGCGCGGGCCTGGAACCGAACCCCGCGGTGCACGAGCTGGTGTGGCAGACGATGTCTAGGATCAGGCGGCAGTACGCCTCTCGCGGTGACCGGCCGCGCATGCCTCGTACCCCGCTGCTTACCGACGACGTGATGCTGCTCGGGGCCGCGGAGCGAGAGCAAGCGGACGGCCGGGTGTCGCACGTGTATGAACGTCGCGACTCCGGGCTGTTGCTCATGGGATTCGCGGCTGCGCTGAGGCGCAGTGAGCTCACCGAACTCACCGGCGCTGACGTGGAGCTACATGCGGCGGACGGCGTGCACGTGCACCTGCTGAAGAGCAAAACGCACCAGATGGGGGAGGGCAGCGTGTACCCGCTGCCGCGCGCGACGAATCCGCTGCGGTGCCCGCCGGTGTGCGTTCGTGCGTTGGGCCGCAGCGGTTCCGCGTTCGACAGCGGTGGCAGCGGTGACCGACCCGCAGCCGCATGCGTGGCCGGCCTGTCCGTGGCCGGGTTGGGCTGGCTTGTACGCCAGGATGATCCGCGACGCCCGCGCGATGGACCCGGAGCTGATCGTCGAGGACTTCGAGCCGGGGTCGATCCACCCGAACTCCATCACCTCGTTGCTGTCTCCGGCCGCTGCTGATGAGCTCTTCGACCGCATCGAGGAGGCGGGGGACCGCGCCGGGTGTACCTGCGTGGTGTGCGGCGGCGAAGGCAGCGGGTGGCCGCCGCTGCGCGCCGAGCAGGCAGGTGAACGCGGCGGGAGACGAACAAGCCCGACAACCAGTTTCGGTTGCCGGGCTCCGTGCTGCCGGCTGCTACGCCGCGCCCTTAATGTGGCCGTCAGGGCGCACCGGCTCTCGATCTCTTCCAGATCAGCTACGGCCACGCGGATTCCGCCGCTGGGCATCTTGCGGGCGTTCAGGTGGCCGTTGGTGATCCAGCGGCGCACGGTCCACGGCTGACGTCCATCAGCTGCGCGGCGTGCTCCACGGAGACGAACGAGGGGGCGACGCCCCCGACGGTGAGGGCGGACAGGTCGGCTTCGACACCGGGAACTCCAGGCATCGCGAACGATGCCGGCCCACCCTCACCAGGCCCTCCGAGGCGGGCGGTGAGCGGTTACCAGCGGATGCGGCACTCGCCTGCGGGGTCCCGCGGGACCACGGCCACGCTCGGAGTCATGGCTTGCCAGGGTTATGCAGACTTGGTGTGACAAGCTCCACCGAGAAGGCCGTAATGCCTTCGGCGTGTCGAGCGAAACACTAGGGCACGTGGAGGGCACGCAGTCCGATAGCCTCGCCGGGGTGGTTCATCGACCTGCTCATCCGATACTTCTCGGAGCTGCGTGTCCTGCATGTTGTAGTGCTGTTCACGCTCGCTTCTCGCGAGCCTGATCCGCGTGCAGCGCCTTGAGGCGTCGCTGCTCGCGCAGCACCTCCTGGTAGCTCTCGCGTTCGGTGGCCAGCCACGGCGGCTTCTCCTCGAGCAACGCATTGATCTGCTCGGTGGTGAGTGCATTGCCGACACCGTTGCGTGCCAGGGCGGCGATCGAGACGCCCAGCTTGGCGGCGACCAGGTTCTTCGGATGCGGCCCGTTGCGGCGGAGGTCTTGGAGCCACTGCGGCGGATCCGCCTGCAGGGCGGCGAGTTCGGTGCGGGTGATCGCGTTCTCCTGGAACTCGGCCGGCGTCGCGGGCAAGTACACATCCAGCTTTCTGGCCGCGGTGGCGGGTTTCATGGACTGCGCGTTCGGCCTGCTCATGCAAGCAGCGTATCGGTAGCCTGATGCGGTGACGCCGCGCTCTCTCACCCTCGGGTACGTCCCCGGCGGCACACCTGCGAAGTGGGCCCGGATCTGGGCGGAGCGCCACCCCGAGGTGCCGCTGCACTTGCACCTCGTCGCCGCGGCAGATGCTCCCGGCGCGGTGCGGGCCGGCACCGTCGATGTGGCGCTGTTACGGCCGTCGGGCGACACCGCCGGGCTCGCCGTCATCCCCCTTTACCGCGAGACGACGGTAGCCGTGGTGCCCAAGGAGCACGTCTTCACTGCTGCCGAGGAGATCACCGCCGCGGACCTCGACGGCGAGCCGATACTGCTGCCACTCGACGACGTCGTCGGCTGGGTCGCTCCCGGCACCCCGATCGATCATCGGCCTGAAACCACCAGGGATGCAATCGAACTCGTTGCTGCAGGCCTCGGAGCGCTGATTGTTCCGCAGTCGCTGGCGCGGCTGTATCACCGTAAAGACCTGACCTATCGCCCGATCACCGACGCGCCCAGCTGCCCCGTGGCGTTGGCCCTCCCGGAAGGGTCGGAGTCGGAACTGGTCGATGAGTTCATCGGCATCGTGCGCGGCCGCAAGCCTGGTTCCTCACGGGGACAGGCCCGGCCGGCACCCAAACGCACCGCCCGGGAGAAGACCCTCGCCAAGCAGGCCGCCCGCGCCGCGGCGGGTAAGGGCGCAAGGAAACCGGGGCCGGGCCGGCGCGGTCGAGCCTGAGCTCACCGGCAGGGCGAGCGCAGGCTGAGCAGCAGCCGGATGAGTTCGGCCTGTCGGTGGGTTCCCGTCTTGTCGAACACGTGCTGCAGATGCGTTTTGACGGTGGCCTGTGACAGCGACATGCGTTCGGCGATGTCTTTGACCGCGCCGCCGTTCAGCACCATGAGGGCGATCCCGGTTTCACCGGCCGTCAGGCCGTAGTGGCTGCGCAATAACGCTGGTGTGGTGGCGGATTCGTACTCAGGATCGGCGACGATCACGATGGCGCGCCGGCCACGATCGGGGGCGGCAGCAGGATCGGTGGGCAGCACCTCGATGATGTAGGGGCGATGCCCCGACGGGCGGGCGCACAGCAGCGAGTTTCCCGACGGTTGGTTATCCCCGGTAGCCAGGGCGCTGTGAATGCTGCGCTGGAGCGCAGTGTCGGTGCTCCCGGCCGCAGCTTCGAGTCGCGCGGCGCGGACGCGAAGCCCATCGGCCGACCGCAACAGGTGTTCGGCGGCCGGGTTGGCGTAGGCGATCCGGGATTCGGTGGTCACGACGATGATTGCATAGCCGAGCGCCTGGGCGGCGGCATCGAGGTCATCGGTGTGGCGGTGCAGGCGTTCCAGGTGTGCCTGGCTGCGCAGGGCCTGTTGCAGATGGGGTACCAGGGCACTGAGCAGCGGGACGAATGGCTCCATGGGGCGTGGCCCTGCGGCAAGGAACGCCAGCGGTGCCGGGCCGTTGCTGAGCCGCACGAACAAGCCCTCGGTCATCTCCATGGGCCGCAGCCAGTCGATGTGGAACTCCGACTGGGCCTGCAATGCGACCAGGGACCGTCCAGTGCGTAGTTCACCGACCGGGCCCTGTTCGACGGCTTCGAGCACGTAGTCGATCCGGTGGTAGTACCGCTCGTAATCGGCACGCACTTCCGGCGCCAGGTGCGCGGCCTGTACCGATCGCCCCGCGGCGTCTGCTCGAATCAGCGCGCAGCTCTGCCCCTCGAGTGTGCGCCGAAGGTCGCCCAAGGCTACGGTCCAGTTCTCGGGAGCCATCACTGAGCCGTAGACGGCCGCGACTATCCGCGAAAAATCATCGAGAGTCGTCATCGCCGCATCCCGGGTTCCTCGCTCACGGGACATCCCGTCCCATATCGGACATTCTCCCGCCGAGCGGCTCGGATGATCCCTTCGATTTCCTGGGAAAATCTCAGCCGTTCGGATGAGGTGGCGGCGCATCGGGCCTGGTTGGCTCACGGCATGACCGTGACCGAGGTTGATGTTCGCGCATTGCCGCTGGCGCCGAAGAACCCGTTGCCTTACCGGCGGCAACTGCGGGAGATTCGGCAGCTGCACACCGGGATCGAGAGGCTGCGAGATGCCGGCGGACCGGTTACCCGTGTGGTGCTGGCGCCGGCGTGGCTGTCTCCTCCGCTCGTGGTGGTGACTTCGCCGCAGGGCGCGCACGACGTGCTAAGCAGTGGCGACGTCGACCGCGCCCCGGCCCATGATGAGATACGACACCTACTTGGCCCGAACCTGTTCGATCTCCGAAACGAGCCATGGCTGCCGCGGCGACGCATGCTGCAACCGTTGTTCACCAAGCAGTACGTCCGTAACTACGGGGGACACATGTCGCAGGCCGCCGAGATGGTGGCCAGCGCGTGGCGCGACGGGAGCACAGTCGATCTGGACGCCGAATGCCGCAAGCTCACGTTGCGGGCGCTGGGGCGCTCGGTGCTCGGGGTGGATCTCGACGAACGCGCCGCCGCGCTGGGTGAGCCGATGCGCATCACGCAGGAATACGTCACCGATCGCGCATTTGCTCCGGTGCGGGCGCCGCGCTGGCTGCCGACCCCGGCGCGCCGCCGAGCCCGAGCCGCCAGCGCCACACTGCACCGATGCGCCCACGACATCCTGCAAACCTGCCGGGCGGACCCGACGCGCGACGCGCCGCTGGTGCGTGGGTTGATGACCGCCGTCGACCCGGAAACGGGTTGTGGATTGTCCGACCGCGAGATCTGTGATGAGTTGGTCGTGTTCATGCTCGCCGGTCACGACACCACCGCGACAACGTTGGCCTACGCGCTATGGGCGTTGGGCAATCACCCGGACGTCCAGCGCAGAGTCGCCGCCGAGGTCGCGGCGCTACCAGCAGCGGAAATCACTCCAGACGATGTGGCCCGATTGCCCTACACCGTCCAGGTGCTGCACGAAGCGCTGCGGTTGTGTCCGCCCGGCGCGCTGAACGGCCGAACAGCGGTGCGCGATATCGCCGTCGACGGCTACCGTGTGCAGGCCGATTCGCTGGTCGGAGTCGGGGTCTATGCGCTGCACCGCGATCCGGCGCTGTGGGAGCGTCCAGACCAGTTTGACCCGGACCGGTTCAGCCCGGAGAACGCTGCGGCCCGCGACCGTTGGCAGTATCTGCCGTTCGGCGGCGGACCGCGCAAATGCGTGGGCGATCACTTCGCCATGCTGGAAGCCGCCCTGGCGCTGGCCACCTGTGTCCGGCGTTGCGAATTCAGCTCGTTGAGTACTGATTTTCCGCTAGCGGTGCCCTTCACCACGGTCGCCGCCGAGCCGATCTACGCCCGTGTCCGGCAGCGCCGGAGCGCGGTCGACTGCGCTGCGGGGGGACAAGCCGACACCGCTCAGTAGGTGTGCGACGGCCCCTGCTGGCCGCTGTACAACCGGGTCAGCAGCACGTCGCGGAAGCGCGCGTTGTCCAGCAGTTTGAGGCCCGCGTTGGCCACCGCCGGCCGACCGGCCAGCTTGTGGAAGAACCGGCCACGCCGGTACTCCCGGCCCCAGGCGGCTTGCATCCGCTGGGCGTAGTTGGTGAAGTCGTCTGGGCCGGCGTTGGTCAACGCCGCCACGGCGCACTCACCGGCGGCCAACCCCGATTCCAGCGCCTTGGAGATCCCGGCGCCGGAGGTCGGTCGGCCCGCACCCAGTGAGTCGCCGACGAACAACACACCGGGACGCCACGGCGGCCACGCGGTGAAACCCATCGGCAGCCGCCAGGCCCGCACCGTCTTGGACTGCTTCAGCTCGGTGATCGAGGGCAGCTCCCATTCGCGCGGGAGGGTCTCCAGGAATTCGCCGAGGAAGTGCGTGGCATTGATGGCCTGCCAGTTCTTGTAACTGTTGACATAGCCCAGGCCGATGTTGACCCGCCCGTCGCCCAGTGGGAACACCCAGCCGTAGCCGGGCAGCTGGTCGCCTTCGAACACCAGCTTCAGGTAGATGTCGAGCGAGTCGACGTCGGGACGCACCGCCGGCATCTCGGCGCGGATCGCGATCGCGGAATAGCCGTTGTAGTCCGAGTCCAGTTTCAGCGCGCGCTTGATCGGTGAGTAGGCGCCGTCGGCGGCGATCACCGCGTCGGCCAGCACCTGCTCGCCGCTCTTGAGCAAGACCCCGGTGACCCGGCCGGAATCGTCAAGAATCGGCGCGCTGGCCTCGGCCGATTGACGGACTTCGGCGCCGGCGGACTCGGCGTGCTTGAGCAGCAGGGTGTCCAGCTCGGGCCGGCGCGCGACGTAGCCGTGGTCGGGCATTCCGGGGCGGCGCGGAAATGACAGTTCCCACTCGCTGGGGCTGAACACCTTCACCCGGTTGACCTGGTGAAACTTGGCGACCTGTTCGGCCAGCCCCATCTTCTGCAGATAGCTGACCGCGCGGGCGGTCAGCCCATCACCGCAGGGCTTGTCACGGGGGAAATCGGCCTTGTCCACGATTACGACGCTCGCGCCGGCCTGACGGGCCTGCCAGGCCGCTGCCGATCCCGCCGGGCCGCCGCCGACGATGGCCAGGTCGAATCGTTGGGTCACTACATCTCGTCTCAAATATGCGCGTCATCACGCCGCGGGAACTGTCTATCGATGCTAACGGACCAGGTCACCGCGCGGTCTCCCCAGGTCAGCCGCGGCAACGCGGTAAGGTGCTTGACGTGCGCGGAACGAGCAGGCCCAAGCCGGCCGACAACGGCGGGCAAAAGGTCGATGCGCGCAGTGAGCGGTGGCGCGAACACCGCAAGAAGGTCCGCGGCGAGATCGTCGAGGCCGCCTTCCGCGCGATCGACCGGCTCGGGCCCGATGTGAGTGTGCGGCAGATCGCCGAGGAAGCCGGTACCGCCAAGCCCAAGATCTACCGCCACTTCGCCGATAAGGACGACCTGTTCGAGGCGGTCGGGACCCGGCTGCGCGACGACCTGTGGGCAGCGATCTTCGCCTCCATCGACGTCGCCACCAATTCGCTGCGCGACATCATTCAGCGCAGCGTCGAAGAGTACGTAACGCTGGTCGACGAGCACCCCAATGTGTTGCGGTTTTTCATCCAGGGGCGGGTGCGCGCGCAGTCCGAGTCGACGATGCGGACGCTCAACGAAGGCCGGACGATCACGCTCGCCATGGCCGAGATGTTCCGCAACGAACTGCGGGATCTCGATCTCAACGGCGGCACGCTGGAACTGGCGGCCTTCGCGGCATTCGGTACGGCGACCTCGGCCACCGACTGGTGGCTGGGGCCGGAACTGGACAGCCCGCGGCGGATGCCCCGCGACACCTTCGTGGGTTACCTGACGACCATCATGATCGGCGTCGTCAACGGCACCGCGGAGAGCCTCGGGATCGCGATGGACCCCGGTCAGCCCATCCATGACGCTGTGCGACGCCGGCCGGTCGCCTGAGCTGTCGTCGCGTGACCTGCGGCGCTAGGCGCCCCGCCAGCGCAGCGCCTCCAACGCCACCGCCACCCGAACGCTGTTGTCGGCCAACGGCGTCGGCAACAAGTCATCAGCTCGAGCGATCCTGCGCAGCAACGTATTCCGGTGCAGGAACATCCGTTCTGCTGCTCGTGAGGCGTTGCACTGCTGATGGATGAACGTGAGCACGGTTTGCTGTAATTCGGCATCAGCTGACGCGAAGTCGCCGAGTGTATGCGTGATGAACCGGTCCGCCTGTTCGGGTTCGGCGCTGATCAGGGCCACCAACGCGATATCGGTGAAGCGCGCGACGCGCTGGGTGGAGCCCAGCCGCACCATGACGCGTTGAGTCGCGACGGCGTCGAGATGGCTGCGCCGGAAGCCGTCAAGGCCGGCCGCCGTCGTCCCCAACGCGATCTGTACACCCGGCAGGCGGTCGACCACGGCAACAACACCGGGCAGATCTGGCCCGTCCGGACCGGGCACCCACACCCATCGCGTGGCCGCGCTCGCCAGCACCGATAACGAGCGCTGACCGGTTTCAATGCGGGTCAGGGCTTCGGCCGCCGCATCCAGATCGGCCAGGTCGGTGGTGGACTCGTCGCCCCAGACCACGGCAGCAGTGTGATGTTGCTCCAGCCGGTAACCGAGCCGGCTCTCGGCGCGCTGCTTGGAGATCGTCGCGCCGTCCAGGATCAGTGCGACGGTCTCGCGGCGTTCGGCGTGCGTTCCCCGGGTCAGCGCCTCGCGTTCCATCTGCATCTGCTCGCCGATTCCGGCGATGGTGGCATCGATGAACGACGTCAGCGATCGAGAGGTGACGTCGAGCAGCTCGCACAGTTCGTCGGGGTCTCGGGTCAGGGTGAACGCGGTCTGCATCCATGACCGCCACGCCACGTTCGTCCCGACTCGATAGGCATCCAAGACCGCAGATTCGTCCAGGCCGCGGCGGAACCCGTCACGGACGATCAACAGTGACTCCGTGGAGAGGTTGGCCGCTACCGGCTCCCCGGGGTGACTGAGATTGGCGGCCGCCCAGTGCATCAGGTTGGACCGATTGCTCCGGCGGATGCCTTCGGCGAGAACCGGATCCGAGGCGATGGCCTGCGTGTACATGGCCGACAACGTGGCTTCGTGAAGCTCGTCGAGCGCCTCCGGGGGCGCGTTGACCAAGGCCTGGGCGGTCTGCCGGATCAGCTCGCAGACCCGCTCGGAGGGCCTCTCCCAGTCCATCGGCCGAGCATAACGAAATGGTGCAATCTGCATCTGTCGATCGGTTAAGTCGGTGCAAGTTGCTCTTACGTCTCAAATTCAACGCAGCGAACAATCAGGTCGCTATCAGGTGATAGCCGTCACAGCGCACCTTGACCACACTGGAGGACCACATGTCGCGCACCGGATCCACAAAACGCGCAGCCGTCGAGCGCGCCAACGAGAAGGCCGTTCAGCGGCGCCGGGTGCGGCAGCGGCTGCGCGTCCTCGCCGCCACCGCGCCAGGGGCGGTGGCAGGGGCGCTGGCAATGACGTTGGCAACCCCGCACGCGGTCGCCGCGACGGGGCCGACGGCCGCCATGCAGTCGATCATCGACCAACTGCTCGACGCCCAGCAGCAGGTGTACGACACGAACAGTCAGTATCCGTTCATCATCCCGTCGGACCTTGACTCGTTGCCGCAGTACATCCAGGGCCTGGCAGCTACCGAGCTGGTGTTGCAATACGGCGAGATGTTCAGCCCCAATACCGGAATCCAGTGGCTGCTGGGGTTCCCGTGGGACGCCAACTCAGCTGACCCGGGACAGTTCTACATCTTGGTGAACCCGGACAATCAGTACGGCGTCATCCCGATCAGCGCGGATGGCACGTATACGATGACGGTCCACCCCGGTCCTGGCAGCCTTGACGTGTCGTTCACAACGCTGTCCGGCACGATCGGCTCGCAGCAGGGCTACCTGCCGACCGGTCATGTGCTCAGTCTGTCTGGGGCTACGCCGAATGCTGACGGCAGCTACACGATCACCTTCAGCCCGACGCCGCACGACGGGAACTGGATCGACACCACCGGCGCCGAGACCATGCTTATTCGCAACTCCATCGGGGATGCCGGACTGCCGCACGACTTCTTCTCGCTCGAGCAGGAGGGCGTCGCGCCGACCTACCACCTGCCGTTCCTCTCGGACGAGCAGCTGACGACGCTGTTGAGCAACGTCGCCAGGGACATTCCCACCACCAACGCCGACGCCGTCTACTACGACCAGACCGCGATCCCGAACAAGCTCCCGCTCAACTGGATGACACCGGTCGCATCGTCTACCACCGCGATCAACGGACTCATGCCCGGTCAATACAGCACGATGGGACATTTCCGCCTCGATGACGACGAGGCATTGATCGTCAAGGTGCCCAACCTCGACGCCCGGTACTCCGGCCTTGAACTGGCCAACGCGTGGGGCCAGAACGTCCCGATCGTGACCGCGCAGGGCAGCCTGAACAGCACCCAGACGTTCGAGGACCCCGACGGCTACACCTACTACGTCATCAGCGCCAAAGACCCCGGTGTCGCCAACTGGATCAACACCGGGGGACTCGACAACGGAATGCTCGGAATCCGCTGGCAGGGTGTGGAGGGCAACCCAACGGGCTCCCCGACGTTCTCCCAAGTGGTGAACGTCGCCGACGTCAAGGACTATCTGCCGGCCGATCACCCTCTTGTCAGCCCCGACGAGCAGGCGGCGCTGCTGCACGAGCGCCTGTTCAATTGGAACTACAACCAGGACCAGGACCACGACATCTCCTGGCTCGGGGCCAACCTCCTGCGCTACCAGGTCGTGGCCGCAATGGGCGAGGAGAACTTCGAGAAGATCTTCGGCAGCCAGGTGGATGCGCCGACGGTCTGGGACCGGATGAGCGACCCCGCGCTGATGCCGAACCTTGACGCCGTCGCTTCGGAGTTTTTGACCAATCCGGCCGGTGCCATGGCGGCGTTCGTCGGCAATATGCCGTTGGCGGTCAAAGACATCGAGATGCCGATGCTGCTGGCCATGATGGGTTCGAAGGCTGTCGCAGACCAGACCTGGCAGAGTTTGCAGGGCGACTTCAGCTCCGGTGACTGGACACAGGCGTTGACAACGCTGACCGGTGGCATGGAAAGGCTCGGAACGGTCTTCGATATGGCCTGGGATGACCCGACCACCGGGATCATCGCTGGACTACTCAATGCCCGTGACGACATGGCGACCGGAATCCTGCACGCCGGCAACAGCTTCGACCTGAGCCCGTACTCGCCGTTGATGGAGTCGCTGGTCGACCTGAACCAGCAGGTGTTGGCGGCACTGCTGGGCTGAGTCTCCGCGACAGCCGTCGCCTTCTCGCCGGGAAACGCGGTGGGAAGGCGACGGCGTTGACGGGCCCAGCTGCGCCAAACACACTGGACATCGATACCCCCAGAGGGAGGGATGCGCGATGACGCTTACCGAAAACATCGCCGAGGACGCCGGCCACCGCGCGCCGGTACATACTCGCGCACTCATCATCGGAACCGGATTCTCGGGCCTGGGCATGGCCATCGCGCTGCAGAAGCAGGGCGTGGAGTTCCTGATCCTGGAGAAGGCCGACGGCATCGGGGGAACCTGGCGCGACAACACCTACCCCGGCTGCGCCTGCGACGTCCCGTCGCACCTGTACTCCTTCTCCTTCGAACCGAAGGCGACCTGGAGCAAACTGTTCTCGCCGCAGCCGGAGATCCTCGATTACCTGCGGGGCGTCGCTGACAAGCACGGACTGCTCCGCCACATCCGGTTCGGTTCGCACGTCGACCGGGCGCACTGGGACGACGACGAATTCCGCTGGCATGTGTTCACCACCACCGGCCAGGAGTTCGTCGCCCAGTTCTTGATCTCCGGGGCCGGAGCCCTGCATATCCCGCGATTGCCCGACATCGACGGTATGGACGAATTCACCGGCGCGGCTTTCCATTCCGCGCAGTGGGACTACGGCGTCGACCTGGCCGGCAAGCGAGTCGCGGTGATCGGCACCGGTGCCAGCGCCATCCAGATCGTGCCCGAACTGGTTCGCGATGGCGCCAAGGTGGCCCAGGTGCAGCTGTACCAGCGCACCCCGCCGTGGGTGGTGCCACGGCCCAACAGCCCGTTTCCCAAGGCGCTGCTGACCGCGTTCTCGACCATCCCGGGGCTGCGGCGTGCGGTGCGCGCCGGGATCTATTGCTGGCTGGAGGGGCTGGGCTACGCCATGACCAGGCGACCGGGCCTGTTGCGTGCGGTCGAGCTGGTCGGCCGCTGGAACATCCGCCGCAATGTCGGTGACAAGGAACTGCGCCGCAAGCTCACCCCGAACTATCGGGCAGGCTGCAAACGAATCCTCTATGCGCCCAACTATTACCAGGCGGTCGCCAACCCGAAGGCGAAGCTGATCACCGAGCGCATCGAGAAGATCACCGCCGGCGGTATCGTCACCGCCGATGGCGTCGAGCACCCCTGTGACGTCATCGTCTACGCCACCGGCTTCCACGTCACCGACTCCTACACCTACGTCGACATCAAGGGGCCGGGCGGCGAGGACCTGGTGGACCGCTGGAACACCGAAGGGGTGGTAGCGCATCGCGGCATCGCGGTCGCCGACATGCCCAACCTGTTCTTCCTGTTGGGTCCCAACACCGGCCTGGGGCACACCTCGGTGGTGATCATGATCGAGTCGCAGATCCACTACGTCGCCGAAGCGATCGCGGCGGTCGACGCCGTCGGGGCGCAGGCGCTGGCGCCGACCCGTACCGCCCAGGACCATTTCAACGACGAGCTGCAGCGGCAGCTGGGCGGGTCGGTATGGAACACCGGCGGCTGCCGCAGCTGGTACCTCGACGAGCACGGCGTCAACCGGACGCTGTGGAGCGGCATGACATGGCAGTATCGCCGGGCCACCCGCAAGCTGCGCCCGGATGAGTACCGCTTCTGCGGGGCCGGCTGACGCGACACGCAGACACAACTTCTTGTGTTGCCACGGGTTGTCGGCCCCCAGGGGTAGTGTCGGAGGCCTAGCTTTCCGAGTGTGAAATGGGGTTCTGGTGAGCGAGAAACTGAAGCTGATCGACCGGGTGTCAGCGATCAACTGGAACCGGGTGCAAGACGACAAGGACCTCGAGGTCTGGGATCGCTTGACCGGAAACTTCTGGCTACCCGAAAAGGTGCCGGTCTCCAACGACCTGCCCTCCTGGGGGACGCTCACCGACGAGGAGAAGCAGCTCACTATGCGGGTCTTCACCGGCCTGACGCTGCTGGACACCATCCAGGGCACCGTCGGCGCCGTCAGCCTGATCCCCGACGCGCTGACCCCGCACGAGGAAGCGGTCTACACCAACATCGCGTTCATGGAATCGGTGCACGCCAAGAGCTACAGCCAGATCTTCTCCACGCTGTGCTCGACCAATGAGATCGACGAGGCGTTCCGCTGGTCGGAGGAGAACGGCAACCTGCAGCGCAAGGCCGCCATCGTCATGCAGTACTACCGCGGCGACGAGCCGCTGAAACGCAAGGTGGCCTCCACGCTGCTGGAGAGCTTCCTGTTCTACTCCGGCTTCTACCTGCCGATGTACTGGTCGAGTCGGGGCAAGCTGACCAACACCGCCGACGTGATCCGGCTGATCATCCGCGACGAGGCGGTGCACGGCTACTACATCGGCTACAAGTTCCAGCGCGGGTTGGCCATGCAGGACGAGGCCAAGCGCGCCGAGCTCAAGGACTACACCTACGAGCTGCTCTTCGAGCTCTACGACAACGAGGTCGAGTACACCCAGGATCTCTACGACGGGGTGGGCCTGACCGAGGACGTCAAGAAGTTCTTGCGCTACAACGCCAACAAGGCGCTGATGAACCTCGGCTACGAGGCGCTGTTCCCGCGCGACGAGACCGACGTCAACCCGGCGATCCTGTCGGCGCTGAGCCCCAACGGCGACGAGAACCACGACTTCTTCTCCGGATCGGGTTCGTCGTACGTGATCGGCAAGGCCGTGATCACCGAGGACGAGGACTGGGAGTTCTAAAGGCCCGTGGCGTGGCGGCCGGGGAGCATCAGGTCCGGCCACCGGGGACATCGCTCAGCATGCCGCGACTCCGTTCGCGGATTTCCACCGCGGTCTCGAGCATCTGCTGGGTGCTGGTGAACCAGTCCTGCAGGTTGAGGTCGACGATCAGCTCATCGGCGCCGCACTCTTCGGCGGTTCGCACGTCCTGCATGACCTGATCGAGGGTGCCGACGAACGCCGACCGCCCCAACCCGGCCGGCCGGTCGGTAAAGGTGACGTTGCCGACCACGACCATCTCCATCCGGCTGGTGTCCCGGCCTGCCGCAGAAGCCATTTCGCGGACACGGTGCCAGCCTGCACGCAGTTCGGCGGCGCCCGCCGGCCCGGGTGTAGTCAGCACCGGCAGCCATCCGTCGGCGCGTTCGGCGATGCGCTGCAGGGCTTTGGAACTGGTTCGGCGACCGAGATTGCTGCCGCCGCCGCCCAGCAGCACGGGGATTCTCGACACGGGCTTGGGGAGCACGGCGGCACGGTCGACGGCAACGCGCGGACCCCGGACGGTCACCGGGTCGGGCCCCCACACCGCAGCGAAGACGTCCAGCGTCTCGTCAAGGAATCGACCGCGATCCGCTCGGCCGGCACCGGTGGCCCGCAGTTCGTCGGTGGACCAGCCCGAACCCACACCCGCGACCACCCGCCCCCCGCTGATCTGATCGACGGTCGCCAATGCCTTCGCCAGCTGGACCGGGGTGTGCAACGCCGCGATCAGCACAGCGGTGCCTAGACGCACCCGCTCGGTGGCCAAGGCAGCTGCGGTGAGCACTGCCAGGGGATCGGCCGCCTGCCGCGAGGCCTCCGGCCATTCCGCGACTGTCGGGCTGTACGGCTCGGCGGGCAACTCCGGAAACAGCAGTCGTTCGTAGGTCCACAGACTGGCATACCCGGCCGCCTCGGCAACCCGGGCGGCCTCGACCACGTCCCGTCGCAGGTCGACTCCCAACCTCTGCGGCAGCCGCAGCCCGAGCCTCAACGCAGTCCTCCCTGCGAGGGCCGGTCGTGGAATTGCGCCCCGGCACGCAGCATTCTCAGCCCACCGTGGCCAGGTCGGACGCCAAGTAGTCGTGCGGCCACAACGGCTGCGGGACATCGACGCCGAACGGCGCACCCCAGCGGTTTCTGGATGAAACCTCCTGCACGGGACGACGATTGGCAGCGACACCCCACTTGCCCCGTGGGTAGCCCAGTGCGAGCATGGCCGCCATCGTCCAGCCTTCTGCAACGGGCACGCCCAGCAATTCGTTGACGCGGTCGGTGAAGTTGCGGAGCACCATCGTCATCACCCCGCCGACACCCTCGGCGCGGGCGGCGAGCAACGCGCTCCAGATCGCCGGGTAGATGTTGGCCCCGCCGAGATCGTCGATGGCGAAGACGAACAGCAACAGCGGAACTTCCTCGAAATGGTCGGCCAGGTAATCCCCGGAGCCCCTCATCCGGCGCATGGTCTCGGCATGTTGGAGCGGATCCGCGCCGGGCGCCGGAGCGACCATCGGCCCCGTCCCGGCCGCGAACTTGTCGTATTCGACAGCACGGGCCTGTCGAAACAACTGGGCCAGCTCGCGTTTGAGTTCCGGGTCATCGACGGCGAGGAAGTGCCAGCGTTGGGTGTTTCCCCCGTTGGGTGCGCGTACGGCCGCGTCCAGGATGCGGGCCTGGGTGTCCAGTGGGATCGGATCGGGCCGCAGCCGCCGCATCATCCTGGTGGTGTACAGCGCTTCGTGGATCTCCATGTCGCCTGCTCCTTTCCGCTAGTCGGGCCATGGGCTGTTGAGAATGGCCTCGACCAGGTTGCCGCGCCGGAACGCGGGGTCGAAATGGGCCAGTATGTCGTCGTTCATGGTGCCGAACGTGGTCTCCGGGCGGTGCTTCATGCCGTTGTGGAACGCCGCCAGAATGCGGTTCTTGAAGTCCGGGCGCGGATGGGCGGCGACCACCGCGTCGATGTGCGCCGCGTCCAGATCCGCCCGGCCCACACCGACCACATCGGTCTTGACACCCGCTGCAAGCAGGTGTGTTTCGGTATCGAGGCGGGCGGTGATCTCCGGCGTCGTGTGTAGCGCGATGCCGAGCCACACCCGGTCGGCGTCGGACTGCGTTACACCGCGCTGCACCAGGAACTCGCGTGCGGCGTCGGCGCCGTCGATCTCGAAACGCTGGGTCGAATTCCGGTAGCGCGCGGTGAGGCCGAAGTCGTGAAACATCGCCGCCACATAGAGCAGTTCCAGATCTGGTTGTCGCCCCAGCCGGCGACCGTGCAGCGCGCCGAACAGATACACCCGTCGGGAGTGGTGGAAGAGCACATCGGCCTCGGCACTGCGAATGAACTCGGTCGCCTCGCGGGCGAGCGCGGTGTCGGGTACGACGACGTCAGCTATGGTCTCGATCCGTTGAGTGGTCACGGGCGTTCTCCTTGCTGGCCGGACAGGAACCAGCTTGCCGCCGGCGTGCGTTGTCCACGCGGTGGAATCGGGCCGTCAAAACCTCAGATTGCGACACAATGAGGCGTGGCTGACGCCGGCGCGCCATCGCGCGTAGTGGTGATCGTCGTCTTCGACGACGTGACGATGCTGGACGTCGCCGGTGCCGGTGAGGTCTTCGCAGAAGCCAACCGTTTCGGTGCCGACTACCGGATCAAGATCGCGTCGGTGGATGGGCGCGACGTCACCTCCTCGATCGGGACGCGCTTAGGGGTCACAGACGCCCTCTCGTCGATCGAGTCCGCCGATACCGTCATGGTCGCCGGCGCCGACAACCTGCCGCGCCGTGCGATCGATCCCGAGCTGGTGCAGGCGGTCAAGTCCGTCGCGGGCCGCACCCGCCGGCTGGCCTCCATCTGCACCGGGTCTTTCGTTCTCGCGCAAGCCGGTCTGCTGAACGGCCGCCGCGCCACCACCCACTGGCATGACGTCCGGTTGTTCGCTCGTGCCTTCCCCGAGGTCACCGTCGAGCCGGACGCGATCTTCGTCCGTGATGGCGAGGTGTTCACCTCGGCGGGGGTGTCCTCGGGTATCGACCTGGCGCTGGCGCTGGTTGAGATCGACCATGGCGCCGACCTGGTCCGGGCCGTGGCCCGGTGGCTGGTGGTCTATCTCAAGCGCGCGGGTGGTCAGTCGCAATTCTCAACGCTGGTGGAGGCCGATCCGGCCCCGCAATCCGCGCTACGGGCGGTTACCGACGCGATCGCCGCCGACCCCGGCGCGGACCATCGGGTCAGCTCGCTTGCCAAGCGGGCCAGTCTCAGTACGCGGCAGCTGACCCGGTTGTTTCGATCCGAGCTGGGAATGACGCCGGCCGACTACGTCGAAAAGGTCCGAGTCGACGCCGCCCGGGCCGCCCTGGACGCCGGTCACAGCGTCACCGACACCGCGCGGCTGGCGGGCTTCGGCAGCACCGAAACCCTGCGACGGGTGTTCGTCGATCACCTCGGCGTCTCGCCGAAGGCCTATCGAGACCGATTCCGCACCGCTCTGCGCGGCTGAACGCCGGCCGGTGTGCCGGCTTTTTGAGCGAATGACGGGCCGGACCGGACTCGGCGGTGTTTGCATATTCCGGTGAGCAGCGGTGACCGATCCGACGCCAGTGCTCGCCCGGGCGTGCAGCTGGTGCTGGCCACCTGGGTCTCGGTGATCTGCTTTTGGGCGTGGAATCTGGTCGGTCCGTTGTCGACGCAGTACGCCACCCAGATGTCGCTCAGCGCCAACCAGCAGGCACTGATGGTTGCCACCCCGATCTTGGTCGGGGCACTGGGCCGGATCGTCACCGGGCTGATGACCGACCGCTTCGGGGGCCGCACCATGTTCATCGGGGTTTCGCTGGCCTCGATCATCCCGGTGCTCGTGGTCGGCTATGCGGCGCAGATCGGTTCTTACCCGATGATGGTGGTGGCCGGATTTTTCCTCGGCGTCGCCGGGACGGTGTTCGCCATCGGAATTCCCTTCGCCAACAACTGGTTTGCTCCTGAACGTCGCGGCTTCGCCACCGGGCTGTTCGGCATGGGTATGGCCGGGACCGCGGCATCGGCATTCTTTACCCCGCGGTTCGTCAAGTCGTTCGGCCTGTTCACCACCCACGCGATCGTGGCGGTGGCGCTGGCGGCGACTGCGCTGCTGTGCGCCGCGGTGCTGCGCAACGGCCCGCGATTCGTGCCGAACACGGCGAGCGCGCTGCCGAAGCTGAAGGCCGCCGCGAAATTGCGGGTCACCTGGCAGATGTCGGTCCTCTACGCGTTGGTGTTCGGTGGGTTCGTCGCGTTTTGCAACTACTTGCCTATCTATACCAAGACGATCTACGACTTCTCGCAGGTCGGCGCCGGTGAACGCACCGCGGCCTTCGCCTTGGCGGCGGTGCTGGCACGGCTGCTCGGCGGGATACTGGCCGACCACATCCTGCCCAAGTACGTTGTGCTGGCCGCACTGGCCGGTGTTGCCGCGCAGACGCTCATCGCGGTCCTTCGCCCGCCGGCTGACCTGTGGACGGGCCTGACCTTCATTCCGCTGGCCGTCGCGCTCGGTATCGGCACCGGCGGGGTGTTCGCCTGGGTGTCGCGTCGCGCCCCAGCCGGTTCAATCGGTTCGGTCACCGGGATCGTGGCCGCGATCGGCGGCTTGGGTGGCTACTTCCCGCCGCTGGTGATGGGTGCGACATATGACCCGGTGCACAACAATTACACCGTCGCACTGGTGTTGTTGGTGGCTACCGCGGTACTGCTGTTCGGCTACACCGCGATATTGCTTCCCGCCCGCGAACCTTCACCATCACCTTCGAGTACAGGGAGTCCGAGATGACGACACCGAAGACCGACCGCGGCAAGCCTTCCCGAGTGTGGTTCGCCGGAGCGGCGATCACTGCGCTGCTGGGTGTGTTCTTCGCGTTCGACAGCATCCCGAAGATCGTCGGCATGTCCTTCGCCCGCGAAGGCACCGAAGCGCTCGGCTTCTCGCCGGACAAGACCGCGGTGATCGGCTGGGTCCTGCTGGTGTGCCTGATCGTCTTCCTGATTCCGCGCACCGCCGTGCTGGGCGCGCTGGGCCTGACCGCCTACCTGGGCGGGGCGGTGACGGTGAACCTGCATGCCGACAAGCCGCTGGCGGGCTTTGTGCTATCCGGGGTGTATGTCGGCGTGCTGATGTGGATCGGGCTCATCCTGCGCCGGCCGGAACTGCTGCGGGTGTTGGGAATTCGGCGCAACTGAGTGAGTCAGCAGGCGCCCAGCTCAGACCTGCCGCAGTGACGCGGTGTCGATGACGAAGCGGTAGCGCACATCGGAGGCCAACACCCGCTCGTAGGCGGTGTTGACGTAGTCCGGTTCGATCACCTCGATCTCGGGACGCACACCGTGTTCGGCGCAGAAGTCCAGCATCTCCTGGGTCTCGGCGATCCCGCCGATCAGCGACCCGGACACACTGCGCCGCATCCTGACCAGCGGACCCGGCGGCACCGCCAGGGGCTTCTCCGGCATGCCCAACTCGACCAGAGTGCCGTCGAGGGTGAGCAGGCCCAGGTAGGCGCCCAGGTCCAGGCTCGCCGAGACGGTGTTGAGGATGACGTCGAAATTGCCGCGCAGTTTCTTGAACGTCTCCGGGTCGCTGGTGGCGTAATAGTGTTCGGCGCCCAACCGCAGCCCGTCCTCCATCTTCTTCAAGGACTGGGACAACACGGTCACCTCGGCGCCCATCGCCGTCCCCAGCTTCACGGCCATATGGCCCAGACCGCCCAGGCCGACGACCGCAATCCGGTTGCCCGGACCGACCTTCCAGTGACGCAGCGGTGAGTAGGTGGTGACTCCGGCGCACAACAGCGGGGCGGCGGCCTCCAGCGGGATCTCATCGGGGATGCGCAGCACGTAGTTCTCGTCGACAACGATCGCGCCGCTGTAGCCGCCCTGGGTGGGCTGGCGGTCGCGGCCGACACCGGCATACGTGCCCACCATGCCGCCGCCGGTGCAGTACTGCTCGTGGCCGGCTTGACAGCTGGGGCATTCGCGGCAGGAGTCGACGAAGCAGCCGACGCCGACCCGGTCACCGACCTTGAACTTGGTCACCTGCGCGCCGACCGTGGTGACCACGCCGGCGATCTCATGACCGGGCACCAGGGGGTAGTGCGGGCGGCCCCACTCGGCTTTGACGGTGTGGATGTCGGAGTGGCAGATGCCGGCGAACGCGATGTCGAGCGCGACGTCGTGCGGGCCGGGCTCGCGGCGGGTGATGGTGGTCTTGGTCAGCGGGTCGGTCGGCGACGTGGCGGCGTAAGCGGAAACGATGCTCATCGGGGATATCTCTCTTCACAACTCGACGTTTTTATATAGTCTAGCGAAGTAAATCGTGTGGTGGCCGTCCGTTCCGCAGCCCAGGTGCCATAGCGACGCGGGTTTGCCCAGCGTGACGGCGGCGCCGGGGCCGTTACGTAATTCTTGACACATTCAGGTGCGGCGGGTGGTCAGCGCAATGCGAGCGGCCGCGCGAAGGAGCCATGGTGTCTGCCGTGCCATCACGGCGACGGCACGGTCCGAGCGGCGCATCGAGGCCTGCGGGCCGGGGGTCGGCGTCGACGCCAGCTCGGCCTCGGCCGATCCGGCCGGCGGACCGTTGCGATTGACCGCCAAAAGTTGCCAATGGCCGGGAACGCCGCGGAGCTCGACGCTACCGCGGTCCTCGAAGCCGGTGCCCGAACCGACGACCAGGTCGCGCACCGTGCGCGACACCAGGATTTCGCCGGGGCCGGCCTGGCCGACGATCCGTGCCGCGATGTGCACGGCCATCCCGGCGATGTCGTGGTCGATCAGTTCGCACTCACCGGTGTGGATGCCGATCCGGATCTCGATGCCCAGTGCGTCGGCGTCGGACTGCAATGCCTCGGCGCAGCGGATTGCCTGCGTCGGGCCGTCGAACGTGGCGAGGTGACCGTCGCCGGTGCTTTTCACCACCGCGCCGCTGAATCGCTCGGTGAGTTCGGCGGTGACGTCACCGAAGCGCTGCAGCACCGCTCGCCACCGTTCGTCGCCGGTCGCCGCGGCGTGTTGCGTCGAAGCGACGATGTCGGTGAACAAAACGGTGCGCAGGGCGCGATGTGACTGCGCCGGCGCCGCGTGGCTACCGGTGAGGAACTCTTCGACCTCCGCCAGGATCTTGTCCGGCTCGGACAGAAACGGTGCATGGTCCCTGCCCTCGACTTCCAGGTATCGCGCTCCGGGGATGTGCGCGGCGAGATACCGGCCGCCCTGCACCGGCACCGCGTTGTCCTCGCGGGCATGGATGACCAGGGTCGGCGGGGTGAGCGTCGGCAGGATCGGCCGCACGTCGATCAGAAACGCCGCCTCAAAGGAGGCCCGCGCCATTCCCGGGCTCGCACACATGCGCTCGCACATCGCGAGCTGGCGTAGCGAGCGGACCGATGGCGAACTGATGCTTGCTGTCTCGCCGTTGCCCCAGCCGGACCGCACCGTGCGGCCGGCTTGCTGGAAGCGGGCGAGCTGCTCGATCGACGGTGTGTAATCCTCGCCCAGCTCGCCAAGGAAGCGCGCCCGCAGCTCGGCGGGGTCGCGATCCAAGTCGTCCCAGTCCTCGAAGCCCCAATACGCCACGGTGCCGGACAGGATCAGCGCCCTAGTTCGCGTCGGCCGTGTTGCCGCGAACATGATGGCTACCGGTCCACCGTCGCTCAGTCCGCACACCACGGCCTGTCCGAAGCCGACCGTGTCCATGACCGCTTCGATCTCGGCCGCTCGCTCCTCCAGCGTGCGAACTTTCGGCACCGGGTCCGACAACCCGACCCCGGCCTTGTCGAACCAGGCAATGCGACAGAAGGTTCCGAGCTGGTCAACGAACGCCTTGAATTGCGGGAGGGTCCAGGCCAGCTCGACGTGGGTCACGAACGGCCCGACGATGACCAGCTCGATCGGCCCATCGCCGAAGAGCTGATAGGCAAGGCTGAGATCGCCACACTTGGCGTATGACGTTTCCGGCACGGAATGAGCCTACTGCCGCCGGGGTTTGCCGTCGCCGAAAACGGAGTGGCCCGACGCCAGCCGGTCACACCGGCCACCGCCGGGCCACTGACGGGAAACGTCGGCCGAGGGAAACCCTTGCGATGCAGCACGTTTCCGTTGCCTCGACCCCGAAAAGACCGGCGCGTCAGCGGATCCGTGCGACTTATCGCTGTGCAGTTCACCGGAAAGGCTGAGAGTTCGCTGCAATGTTGACGATGGCGCAAGTTCCCATTGCCCGCTGGCAACGTGCAAAGCGATGTCGGTGCCGCGCGCTACGGTGCGCTAATGGTTACTCGCCCCAAGGTTGATCGCCTCGTCCTCTACAAACACGGGGTGGCCTTCGTCAGTCGCAGCGGGCCGGTCGACGGCGACTTCGAACTGACATTCCGTCGCGACGACATGAAGGACGTACTGAAGTCGCTGACTGTCCATGCCACCGCGGGCGGTGCATCGGTGGGTGCCGTGTGCTTCGAGACCCCGGCGGATCCACGCACCGAGTTGGCCGACCGCAACCTGCTGCTGGACTCCGGCGAGGCACTGGTCGACCTGCTCGACGCGCTGCGCGGCCGCGCCGTCGAGGTGCTCGCCGGCGAACAGGCGCACCGGGGCGAGGTGATCGGCGTGGACGACCTCGCCGGTGAGCCGGCCCGGCGGCTGCTGGTGCTGCGGGCCGATGCCGGTGCGGTCAGCCTGGTCGACCTGACCGACGCCCGCCGCATCGAACTGCTGGAGACATCGTCGAAAGACGACCTGGAATACCTCATCGACCGGTCCCGCACCGCCACCGCGGGCCCCAACTGCGATGTCACGGTGCAAATCGGTGGCGCCGCCGAGGATGTGCGGGTGTCCTACATCGTCGCCGCGCCGATGTGGCGGGTGTCCTATCGGGCGATCCGCGACGGCGACACGGTGACGTTGATCGCGACCGGCATCATCCACAACCCGGTCGATGAGGATCTGACCGACGTCGCGGTGACTTTGACCACCGGCCAGCCGATCTCGTTCGACATCGATCTCTACCACGGCCGCCGGGTGCAGCGGGTGATCGTGGCCGAAAGTGAGCGCGCGGCGGCGCCGCGGCAGCTGCGCAGCGCCATACCGTTCGACTCAGCGATTCCGGAAGGCATGGCCTCGCCGACGGGCGCCTACGACGCGGCCGCGGCCGAGGTCGAAACCGGCGACCGCGGTGAGTATTTCGAATACCGGCTGGCCGCGCCGCTGTCGCTGAAGCGGGGCGGGGCGGCGATGGTGCCGTTGGCGGCGGCACCCGTGGATGCGGTGCGCCGAGAGTTGGTGTGGCGGGGGGACCGCGGACCCGCCCCCGACATCGTGCTGGCGTTCAGCAACACCACCGGTCTGGTGCTCGAAGAGGGCCCGGCCGTCATCTACGAGCAGGGCGGCTATGCCGGAGAAGCCATGCTGGACTTCACCGCTCGCGGCGCCGACGTGCGGCTCGCCTTCGCCAAAGATCTCGCGGTGCGCTGCCGCAGCGAAACGGCCGTCCAGACCGTCACCACCCGGATCCGGCTGACGGCCGACGCCGTTGTCGAGGAGCAGCGCTGCGAGCGGTGGCATACCTTGAGTGCCGAGAACGACCACGACGACCCGGTCGACGTCGTCTTCGAGTTGGGGGTGCACCCGGACCACACCGTGACCGCGCAGGATGGTGCCACCCAAGCCGGCCGAGATGGGTGGTGGCGCCGATTCAGCGTCACGGTTGGCGGTCACCAGATAGCCGAGGCGACGGTCCTGGAGACCTGGCCGATCTCGTCGGAGATCGACTACGAGGACCTGGAACCGGGCCGGCTGGAGGACTGGCTGGCGGGCCGCTCGCTGGCCGGCGAGACGGTCAAGGCGCTCGGACAGGTCTTGGCGCATCAGAACACCGCTCGCCGACTCGACGAGCAGTGCGACGAGGCCGAAGAGCAGCGCGAGGCGCTCTACACCGCGCAGAGCCGTATCGCCGAACAACTGCAGGTGCTCGGAACCGAGGGCGCCGAAGGGGAACTGCGGGCCCGGCAGGTGCGCGAACTGGACGCCCTGCAGGACCGGATCAGCGGCCTGGACTCCGAGATGCGCCGGCTGAGCGAGGACGCCGCCGCGGCCCGCCAACAGGCATCGGCCGAACTGCGGCGGCTGATCGGGGAGCGGCCGCCTAATTGATGGGTGCGTTCAGCCAGCGCAGGTCGTCGACCACGCCGAGCGCGGCGATCGGTCCCTGCCCGGTCTGCCACACCTCGTTGTTGACCACGAACACGCGGCTGTCGCGGTTGGCCGCCAGCCGGCGCCACGACACGCTGTCGAACACCGCGGCGGCCCGTGCCTTGGCCGCCGGCGAGGCGAACGAGACGTAGACGATGTCGCCGTCGGCCGCCGACAAGTCCGCCCGGCCGGCCAGATCGGCGTCGCTCGCCGCGATCTCGATGTAGGGCCGGTCGGTGAACCGCTGGGAGGGCGGCCGGTCCACACCGACGGCCTTGAGCACACTGGCAGCGAAGTTGGCCGCCCCGTACACCCGGACACCGGCGTCGGTGAGCGCAACGACCGAAGCCTGGAAGTGGGTGGCGTCGGCGGCCTCACCGGTTTCAGCGGCGGTCCGGCCGAACTTGTCGAGCACCACGTCGGTCGCGCCGCTGCGCGCGGTGGCGGCGCCGACGCCACGCAGGTTGTCCTCCCACGCTGCGCCCGGTGCCCCGGTGAACACGGTGGGGGCGATCGACGCCAGCTCCGAATAGCCGGGCGTCAGGCCCTGGGCGCCCAGGATCAGGTCCGGGTGCAGCGCGGCGATCGCGTCGATGTCGGGCTTGCTGCGGCTGCCCACCGCCGGCAGGCCGTGCACCACGGCGCCCAGGTAGGACGGCTGGTTCTCCGAGTCATCCGGCAGCGCGGCGCCGACGACGCGGGACTGCAGTCCCAGGGCGCACAGCGCATCGAGCTGATCACCGGAGAGCACCACGATGCGTTCCGGCTCCTCGGGGACCTCGACGCCGGGTGGTTCCACACCGGCCGCGTTGTGAACGGAGCGCATCGATGGTCCCGGATCTGCGCGGGCCGGCTCCGGCGCGCACGACTCATCGGGCCGGCGGTCGTTGCCGAGCACGCCGGCGCCGGCGACCATGGTCGTGGTGGTGGACGTCGGGGCCGTCTCGGCGCCCTTGCCGGCGCACGCCGAGGCCGCGACCAGCAGCACGGCCAGTGCTGCCGCCGCCGCCCGCCGGTCCGCCCTCATCACGCGGTGACGGTAACACCGACCGGCGCCGCCCCGTCGGTGAGACGAATACGACGTTTTGTAGGAGGCCTATACCGGCGGGGCGACGCTCGGGGTTAGGATTCGACCCAAGTCCCCGGGATGCCCATGTTTGGAGGAATCTTGACCGCAGAAGCACCCCCGCGCGCAGAACTCGAGCCCAGTCGGCCGTTCCCGCCGCGGCTGGGCCCCAAGGGCAGCCTGCTGTACAAGATGGTCACGACCACCGATCACAAGCTGATCGGAATCATGTACTGCGTCGCCTGCATGGTCTTCTTCTTCATCGGCGGCCTGCTGGCGCTGCTGATGCGCACCGAGTTGGTTGCGCCGGGCCTGCAGTTCCTGTCCAACGAGCAGTTCAACCAGCTGTTCACCATGCACGGCACGATCATGCTGCTGTTCTATGCCACCCCGATCGTGTTCGGCTTCGCCAACCTGGTGCTGCCGTTGCAGATCGGTGCGCCGGACGTGGCTTTCCCGCGGCTCAACGCGTTCTCGTTCTGGCTGTTCGTGTTCGGCGCGACGATCGCGCTGGCCGGTTTCATCACCCCGGGCGGTGCGGCTGACTTCGGCTGGACCGGCTACACCCCGTTGAGCAACGCGGTGCACTCACCGGGCGCCGGAGCCGACCTGTGGATCATGGGCCTGGCCGTCGCCGGCCTGGGCACCATCCTCGGTGGCGTCAACATGATCACCACCGTGGCCTGCATGCGCGCCCCCGGGATGACGATGTTCCGGATGCCGATCTTCACCTGGAACATCCTGGTCACCTCGATCATGGTGCTGATCGTCTTCCCGCTGCTGACCGCGGCCCTGCTCGGCCTGGCCGTCGACCGGCACCTCGGCGGGCACATCTACGACTCCGCCAACGGCGGCGAGCTGCTATGGCAACACCTGTTCTGGTTCTTCGGCCATCCCGAGGTCTACATCATCGCGCTGCCGTTCTTCGGCATCGTCAGCGAAGTGATCCCGGTGTTCGCCCGCAAGCCGATCTTCGGCTACGTCACCCTGGTGTACGCGACGATGAGCATCGCCGGGTTGTCGACGGCGGTGTGGGCGCACCACATGTACGCCACCGGTGCGGTGCTGCTGCCGTTCTTCGCGCTGCTGACCCTGATGATCGCCATCCCGACCGGGCTGAAGTTCTTCAACTGGATCGGCACCATGTGGCGGGGCCAGATGACGTTCGAGACACCGATGCTGTTCTCGCTCGGCTTCATGGTCACCTTCCTGGCCGGTGGCTTGACCGGCGTGATGCTGGCCAGCCCGCCGATCGACTTCCACGTCAGCGACAGCTACTTCCTGATCGCGCACTTCCACTACGTGCTGTTCGGCACCATCGTGTTCGCCACGTTCGCCGGCATCTACTTCTGGTTCCCGAAGATGACCGGCCGGCTGCTCGACGAGCGGCTGGGCAGGCTGCACTTCTGGCTGACCTTCATCGGCTTCCACACCACGTTCTTGATCCAGCACTGGCTGGGCAACATGGGGATGCCGCGCCGCTACGCCGACTACCTGCCCACCGACGGGTTCCAGCCGTTGAACATCGTCTCCACCGTCGGGGCGTTCATCCTGGGTGCCTCGATGCTCGCCTTCACCTGGAACGTGTTCAAGAGCTGGCGTTACGGCGAGGTCGTCACCGTCGACGACCCGTGGGGCTACGGCAACTCGCTGGAGTGGGCGACCAGCTGCCCGCCGCCGCGGCACAACTTCACCGAACTGCCCCGGATCCGTTCGGAGCGACCGGCGTTCGAACTGCACTACCCGCACATGATCGATCGGCTCCGTGCCGAGGCGCACGTCGGCCGTCACCCGGGCGACGAGCTGTACGAGCCCACACCGGTCTGATGCGCCCGCTGGGGGTGAGGCGGCGCCGGGTCCGGTCGGCCAGCCGCCGCGAGTGAGCGCGCCCAAGGTGCCGGTGTTGATCACCGTCACCGGCGTGGATCAGCCGGGCGTGACGTCAGCGCTCTTCGAGGTGCTCTCGCAGTACCCGGTCGAGCTGCTCAATGTCGAACAGGTCGTGGTCCGCGGCCGGCTGACGCTGGGTGTGCTGGTGTCGGCGCCACCGGAGGTGGCTGACGGAACGAGGTTGGCCACCGAGGTCACCGCTGCCATCCACGGCGTCGGGCTGGATGTCACGATCCGACGCGGCGATGACGCCCCGATCATCGCCGTGCCGTCCACGCACCGGATCGTGGTGCTGGGACGGCCGGTAGGGCCCGCTGCGCTGGGAGCACTCGCCCGTGAGATCGCCGAGATCGATGCCAATATCGACATGATCCGGGGCGTCTCGGATTACCCGGTGACGGGCCTGGAACTGCGGGTATCGGTGCCGGCCGGCGCCGCGGGCCGGTTGCAGTCGGCGCTGAGCCAGGTCGCCGCGCAGCAGCGGGTCGACGTGGCATTCCAAGATGCCAGCCTGTCGCGCCGGACCAAACGGCTGATCGTCTTCGACGTCGACTCCACCCTGATCCAGGGCGAGGTCATCGAAATGCTGGCCGCCCGCGCCGGCGCCGGCGACGCGGTCGCGGCGATCACCGAGGCCGCGATGCGCGGCGAACTCGATTTCGCCGAGTCGCTGCATCACCGGGTGGCCACCCTGGCGGGCCTGCCCGCCGATGTCATCCACGAGGTGTCCGAGCAGATCGAGCTCACCCCGGGCGCACGCACCACGTTGCGCACGCTGCGCCGGCTCGGTTTCAAGTGTGGGGTCGTCTCCGGCGGCTTCCAGCAGGTGATCGCACCCCTGGCCGACGAACTGAAGCTGGACTTCGTGGCCGCCAACGAGTTGGAGATCGTCGACGGCACGCTCACCGGCCGGGTGATCGGGCCGGTGGTGGATCGGGCCGGCAAAGCCGATGCGCTGCGGGAGTTCGCCGAGAAGGCCGGCGTACCGCTGGAGCAGACCGTCGCGGTCGGCGACGGCGCCAACGACATCGACATGCTGGCCGCCGCCGGGTTGGGTGTGGCGTTCAACGCCAAACCGGCGTTGCGCGAGGTCGCCGATGCCTCGTTGAGCTATCCGTATCTGGACACGGTGCTGTTCCTGTTGGGCGTCACCCGCGCCGAGATCGAGGCGGCCGACGCCCACGACGGCGTGCTGCGCCGCGTTGAGATCCCGCCGGGGTAGCCGGCCGGCTCAGAACAACGCACCGACGATGATCAGCGGCAGCAGGCCGAGGTCGGCGGCCAGCGGAATGCCGATGGCGTCGAGCAGGTTGCCGTCGGCGAATTCGGAGGCGAAGATCTCGTAGTTGTACTCGGGCAGGGTGAACAACACTGCGCTGAGCATGTCCAGCGGCGGAATGCCGGTGTGCGGCGGGAAGGTCTCGAAGAGATCCGGCCAGGTGGTGGGCACCATGGACAGCACCGAGAATTGGCTGCCCGGAATGAAATCCGCCTCGTTGACCAACTGCTGGGCCCAGGCCGGCAGCGAGTAGACGTAGTTGTCCGGGTCGGCCAACCGGGCGAAGAAGTCGGTGATCCCCTGTTGGACCCCGTCGGCGAGCGCTTGCGGAACCTGTTGCAGCACGTGCGCGTCCGGCAGGAAACCCAGTCCGGTGGGGACGTCGGCGAAGCCGGGACTCCAGCCGTTGTCGATGTTGCCGTAGCCCAGGTTCACCAGCACCCGCAGTGCCGGCTGCAGCAGGTCGACCAGCGGGTTGCCGATGAACGGCAACAGTTGTAGCGGGGCCAGCAGCGGAAGTGTCTCCGCCGGGATCATGTAGTAGTCGGTCAGCACGTCCGGGCCCGAGACCGGCAGCAACACCGCGTCGGCGATCTGCTCGGGCGTGAGCCCCAGGTAAGTGCTGTGCTGGAAGAGGATTCCCATCACGGCGTTGAGCACCGACAGGAAGTTGATCGGGTACTGCGGGAAGGAGGCGAACCCGTCGTACTCGTGGGTGTAGACGTCGGCCGGGAACAGCGTCGTCGGTTGGGCGCCGCTGAACGTCAGGCCCAGGCTGGGGATGGTCGGGTTCGTCCCGAGCGGCAGATCGAACCGGGCCAGCATGCCGCCGTTGGGAACGGTCTCATCGCCGAGCAGCACGAAGTGGACGTAGTCGCTCGGCACGCCCTGGTCGGCGAGTTGCTGCATCAGCAGTGCGGACATCACCGCGCTTTGCGACCAGCCGAACACCACCACCGGGTTGTCGGCGTCGACGTGGCCACCGGCGATCTGTTCGAGGATCGCCGCTTCGAGGACCTCGTTGCCCTGTACCAGTGACCGGTCCAGGGTCTCGCCGAACGGGCCCAGGAACGGGTACAGCCCCTGGGGTGTGGTCAGGATCTCGGTGGTGCCGGTGAAGCCGTGCGGGGCCAGGTACAACTCGTTGACGAGATCGGCGTAGGCCTGGCTCGGAGTCGAGATGCCGCTGGGGCCCAGGATCAGCGCCGTACCGCCGCCCAGCGAGGAGGCGAGCCGAACCGGCTGCAGCTCGGCGGCGGTCCCCGGCGGGGCGGGGGAGCTGAGCAGGCAGGCACCGGTGAAGATGGCCGCGACCGCGCCGGAACCACGAACCATGGGACCCCCTGAACGGTAGCCGAGGCACAAGTATGTGCTTACTGTGATGCAAGTTACAACATCCCGCCGCCGCTTCCGGCCAAGCCGGCTTTTTGCGTGCTCCCGGGCCCACCGGCACCCCGGTCGGTCGCCGAGGGAGCCGGGTACGGCACCATAGGGCCGTGCCCGACACCGGACGCCCCGGCCCCCGCGCAGCGGCCGATCAAGACCTGTTGATCCACTTCGAGGGGATTTCGCTGCGCCGTGACGGCCGAACCATGGTGGGTCCGCTGGACTGGTCGGTCGAACTCGACGAACGCTGGGTGATCATCGGGCCGAACGGGGCCGGCAAGACGTCGCTGCTGCGGATCGCCGCTGCCACCGAACATCCGTCCTCCGGAGTCGCCTTCGTGCTCGGTGAACAGCTCGGGCGGGTCGACACCACCGAGCTGCGCGCCCGGGTGGGCCTGAGTTCAGCGGCGCTGGCCCAGCGGATACCGGACAACGAAACGGTCCTCGACCTGGTCATCTCGGCGGGCTACGCGGTGCTGGGGCGGTGGCGGGAGCGTTACGACGCCGTCGACCACGATCGTGCGATCGACCTGCTGGAAAGTCTCGGTGCCGAGCACCTGACCGACCGCACCTACGGCACTTTGAGCGAAGGTGAGCGCAAGCGGGTGCTGATCGCCCGCGCGCTGATGACCGATCCGGAGCTGCTGCTGCTCGACGAACCGGCCGCGGGCCTCGACCTGGGCGGGCGTGAGGAACTGGTGGCGCGGTTGGCCGATCTGGCCGCCGACCCCGACGCCCCGGCAATCGTGCTGGTCACCCATCACGTCGAGGAGATTCCGATCGGATTCAGTCACTGCCTGCTGCTGGCCGAGGGTCGCACCGTCGCCGCCGGTCTGCTCAGCGATGTGCTGACCGCCGAGAATCTGTCGGCCGCGTTCGGTCAGTCGATCTCCCTGGACGTCATCGACGGGCGGTACTTCGCCCGCCGGACCCGCAGCCGGGCAGCGCATCGGAGGCGGGCATGAGCGCGCCGCAGCCGCCGCCGCTACCGACACGACCAGCCGCCACGGTGATGCTGGTGCGCAACGGGGAGAGCGGACGCGGACCGCTGGAGGTGTTCTTGATGCGCCGCCACGCCGCGATGGAGTTCGCCGCCGGCGTGATGGTATTTCCCGGCGGCGGGGTCGACGAGCGGGATCGCAGTGCGGAGGTCGGCTGGTTCGGGCCGGAGCCGGCCTGGTGGGCGCAGCGCTTCGGCGTCGAGATCGATCTGGCGGCGGCGCTGGTGTGCGCGGCGGTGCGGGAGACGTTCGAGGAGTCCGGCGTGCTCTTCGCCGGGCCCGCCGATGACTCGCGTCGCGTGGTCGCCGATGCGTCGGTATACGCCGATGCCCGCCGCGCGTTGACTGCCGGTGAGTTGTCGTTCGCCGACTTCCTGCGCAGCGAGAACCTGGTGCTGCACGCCGAGTTGTTGCGGCCGTGGGCGAACTGGGTGACACCGGAGGCCGAGCGCACCCGGCGCTACGACACCTACTTCTTCGTGGCCGCACTGCCGCGCGGGCAGCGCGCCGACGGCGAGAACACCGAGTCCGATCGGGCCGGCTGGCGCACCCCGGAAGCCGCGATCGAAGATTTCGCGGCCGGACGCAGCTTCTTGCTGCCGCCGACCTGGACCCAACTCGATTCGCTGGCCGGCCGCAGCGTCGAGGATGTGCTGGCGCTGGAACGCGAGATCGTGGTGACGCAGCCGGGGCTGGCGCGTGTCGGGGACAATTGGCAGATCGAATTCTTCAACTCGGAGCGATACAACGCGGCGCGCGGCAAACGGTGGCCCGGATGAGCGAATTCGTTTCCGTGCACACCGCATCGGATGCCCCCGGGGTTGCCACCCTGGTGCTGTCGCGTCCGCCGACCAACGCCTTGACCCGGCAGCTCTACCGGGAGATCACCGAGGCCACCGTGGAGGTGTCGGCTCGTGACGATATCGCCGCGGTGGTGTTGTTCGGCGGGCACGAGATCTTCTGCGCCGGCGACGACGTGCCCGAGCTGCGCACCCTGATCGCCGCCGAGGCGGAGCAGTTCGGCCGCATCCGCCGTGAAGCCGTGCAGGCCGTGGCGACCATCGGCAAGCCGACGGTCGCGGCGGTCACCGGCTACGCGCTGGGCAGCGGCTTGGCGCTGGCGCTGGCCGCGGACTGGCGGATCAGCGGCGACAACGCCAAGTTCGGCGCGACCGAGATTCTGGCCGGCCTCGTTCCCGAGGTGGCCGGCCTGGACCGGCTGGCCCACACCATCGGCGCGAGCCGCGCCAAGGAACTGGCGTACAGCGGACGGTTCTTCGACGCCGAAGAGGCGCTGGCGCTGGGCGTGGTCGAGGACATGGTGGCCCCCGATGGCGTCTATGACGCGGCGATCAAATGGGCCGGACGCTTCGTCGACACCCCGTCGCAGGCATTGGCCGCGATCAAATCCGCGATCGACGGCCACTCCGGCGTGTCCTAGCCCCGAGCATCGATGTGAGCTGAGTCACATCCAGCGCGAGGGTGGCGGCTGCGAGTACCCAAATTCCGGACGGGTTCGCCGCGCTTTTCGGGCTTCAGCGTGCGCCGTGCGCCTCCGCGGAAAATGGTCCGCTTTCATGTTACTATCAGCCAACATTTAAGTTGCGCGGAAGCAGTCCGCGGTGTCGCCGATAGGAAACGTCAATGCAGCAAGGTGTCACCCGCCCCTGGATCGCCGGCGCCGTCGCGCTCGTCAGCGCGAGCGCCGTGGCGGCGGCTCCGGTGGTCAATCCGGTCGCGGCGCCGCTGACCATCCCCAGCGCGGCCGAGATACTGCTCGCCGCTCAGGACATCACGCTCGACCTGGTGCGCCACGGTGAGTCGGTGGACAACGCCGAGGACGTGCTGGGCACCATCCCGCCCGGCGCAGCACTGACGGCGCTCGGGCAGCAGCAGGCGGCCGACGTCGCACCCGGGATCCAGGCGGCGTTCCCGGACGGGATCGAAGGCATCTACGCCTCGGAGTTTCTCCGTGCCCAGGACACCGCGCAGCCGCTGGCCGACCTGCTGAACATGGACATCACCACGTTGCCCGGGCTCAACGAACTTCACGGCGGCTTTCTGGAAGGCCAGTCGCTCGACGTCTTCGCCCAGATCGGCTACATCTTCGCTCCGGTCATGTGGATCATGGGGCAGTACTGGATGCCGCAACTGGGGTCGACGATCGATGTCAACGGCGTGGTGTTCAACGACCGCGTCAGTGACGCGATCGAGGCCATCTACAGCAACACCATCTCCGACCCGGACAGCCCGATGACGAGCGTGGCGTTCGCGCACGCCGGGACCATTGCGATCTGGACGCTGATGAACGTCAAGAACCCGGATCTCTGGCTGGTCATCAATGAGGGGATCAAGACCCTCAGTCCGTTGGCCAACGCCGCTCAGGTGGTCATCGAGGGCAACCCGACTGACGGCTGGACGCTGGTCAGCTGGGATGGCCACGAGGTGTCGGCCACCCCGGACCTGCTCACCGGCTTGTTCGTCGACTGGCGGGATCTGACCACGGCGCCGCAGATCGCCACCTGGCACATCCTGGAGGCGATCCAGGGCGGCGATCAGGCCGAGATCGCCGCCGCGCTGGAGACCGGGTTCGATCAAGTCGTCGCGGCGATCAGTGCGTTCCCGCAGGCCGTGATCGATACGTTCACCGACGCCTTCGGCGCCTAGCGGCACCGAGCGCAAATTTCGACCCGCTTAAGCATTGACATAGGTAAATTGACGGGTTAACTTCAGCAACACGATTGCGCTACGCATCGGAGCGTAATGGATGTGATGGACTCGCTGAAGGAGAAGGTCATGCGCCAAACCCGCCCGTGGATCACCGCAGGAGTCGCGCTCGTCGGCGCCGGCATGGTGGCCACCGCCCCGGTCGTCCCGATCGCTGGACCGCTGCCGGCCATCGCCGCGCCCGACATCGAGCTGACCGCCGTCGACATGGTGCTCGACCTGGTGCGGCACGGCCAGTCCGAAGACAATGTGGCCGGCATCATCGGGACGCTGCCCCCGGGCGCGCCGATCACGGCCGAAGGCGCCGAGCAGGCCGCCTTCCTCGCCGACCCCGCCAACCCGCAGCACCTGGCCGACCCGGGCTTCTACGACGGGATCTACGCGTCGGGGTTCCTGCGTCCTCAGGAGACCGCCGCTGAGTGGCTGGCGGCAGCCGGTGCGCCGGATCACCCGGTGTCGATTCTGTCGGGGCTCAACGAACTCAACGCCGGCTTTCTCGAGGGCAGCTCGCAGGACAATCAGCTGATGGCGATGCTGTACCTGGTGGGCCCGCTGTCGTGGATCTTCGGCCAGTACTGGGTGCCGCAGCTGGGCTCGACGATCGACCCCAACGGCATGGCGTTCCAGGACCGGTTCGGCGACGCCGTCGAGCAGATCTATACCAACGGCGCCACCGACGCCGACGGCGGCTTCAGCAGCGTGGCGTTCTCGCATGCCGCGTCGATCTCCACCTGGGTGATGATGAACGTGAAGAACCCGGACTTCGAGCTCTATTTCCAGTCGCTGCTGCAAGGCATTCTGCCCAACACCGGCCAGGTCGTGATCGAGGGCAACCCGACCGACGGCTGGACACTGGTCAGCTGGAACGGAACCGAGGTGGCGGAGAACCCGGGACTGCTCACCGGGCTGTTCGTGGACTTCCGCGACCTGATGGTCGCGCCGCAGATGGCCGGCTGGCACATCTGGGAGGCTATTCTGGGTGGCGACCCCGCCGACATCACCGCCGCGCTGCAGACCGGCTTCAACGATGTGTTGGCCGCGGTCACGGCGTTCCCGCAGGCGGTGATCGACACCATCACCGGAGCGATGGACGACACCGCCGGTGGCAGCGCAGCCGACGCGCTGGGCGACGCCCTGGCTTCCTTGGCGGGCTGAGGCACACGAGTACGGGCGCAGCGGTAACCCGCTGCGCCCGTACTCGTATCAGGGCGGCCTGAACGGAGCTATCGAATTCGCCATGCATTGGCGTTGCTGAGCTCATCGAAACGTGACTAACGTGAGAGCGGTCACATCGTTAACTTCGGGGGAGGCTTAACATGCTGCAACTAATCGGTTACCGGTGGGCCAGTGTGGGCATCGCCTTGGCCGGCGCCGGGATCATCACAGCTACGCCGGTGGCGCCGCCGCCTTCCGCACACGCCTTCGACGTCGCCTTGACCGCCGAGGACATCACCCTGGATCTGGTGCGGCACGGGCAATCGACCGACGATCTCGACAACATTCTCGGCACGATGCCGCCCGGCGCCCATCTCACCGCGCTGGGCGAGCAGCAGGCGCACGACGTCGCCGCCGCGATCCAGCAGGCGTTCCCGGGCGGGATCGCCGGCATCTATGCCTCGGAGCTGGTCCGGACCCAGGAGACCATGGCGGCGCTGGCCGGACTGCCCGGGATGCCGGACGTGCAGGTGCTGCCGGATCTCAACGAGATCCCCGCCGGCCTCTTCGAAGGGCACCCCCGTGACCTGATCACCGAAGCCAACTTCTTCTTGCCGATGGCCTCGTGGATCCTGGGCAACCTCTTGGTCTCGGAGCCCGGCACCAACTACAACGGGGTGGTGTTCGACGATCAGGTCGACCAGGCCGTCCAGACGATGTACGAGAACACCGTTGCCGGTGACGGTCCCACGACCGCGGTGGCGTCTTCCAGCGGCGGTGTTATCGCCATCTGGATTCTGATGAACGTCAAGAACCCGGATGTCTGGCCGATTCTGCAGACCGTGCTCGAAAACGGCGGTCCGCCCCCCAACGGTGGCCAGGCCGTCCTCGAGGGCAACCCCATCGACGGGTGGACGCTGGTCAGCTGGGACGGCATAGCGGTGTCTGCGACCCCGGACCTGTTCACCGGGTTGTTCGTCGACTTCCGTGATCTGATCACCGCGCCGCAGATCGCGCTGTGGCACCTGTGGGAGGCCATCCAGGGCGGCGACTCGGCCGACATCACCGCCGCACTGCAGACCGGCTTCAACGACGTGGTCGCGGCGTTCACCGGCTTCCCGCAGGCGGTGATCGACACCGTCACCGCAGCCATGGGCGACGCCGCCGGCGGCAGCGCCGCGGACACCGGTGACGTCATCGGCGACGCGCTGGCGACCCTGGCGGGCTGAACCGCAGGCGGCGGGCCCCGGCGTGGCGGTGACCTCGCTGCGCCCGACTTCGCAGGCCCGGCAACCACGCTTTAGGCTGACCTATCATGAGCACGGACCCGACGCCGAACCCGCACGCCACCGCAGCACAGGTGGAGGCCGCCCGGCATGACAGCAAGCTCGCCCAGGTGCTGTATCACGACTGGGAAGCCGAGCAGTACGACGACAAGTGGTCGATCTCTTACGACGAGCGTTGCATCGACTATGCGCGCGGCCGCTTCGACGTGATCGTGCCCGCATCCGAACGGTCGGGGCCGGAGCCGCTGTACGACCGGGCCCTGGAATTGGGTTGTGGCACCGGGTTCTTCCTGCTCAACCTGATGCAGTCCGGCGTGGCGCGGCGCGGATCGGTGACCGACCTGTCGCCGGGCATGGTCAAGGTCGCCACCCGCAACGGCAAGAACCTCGGCCTGGACGTCGACGGCCGAGTCGCCGATGCCGAGGGCATTCCCTACGAGGACAACACCTTCGACCTGGTTGTCGGCCACGCGGTGCTGCACCACATTCCCGACGTGGAGCTGTCGCTGCGCGAGGTGGTCCGGGTGCTCAAGCCCGGCGGCCGCTTCGTCTTCGCCGGGGAGCCCACCACGGTCGGCAACTTCTACGCGCGCCGGCTGGCCGACCTGACCTGGAAGACCACGGTCGCCGCGATGAAGCTGCCCGGGATGGGCTCCTGGCGCCGGCCGCAGGAAGAACTCGACGAGAACTCGCGGGCGGCGGCCCTGGAATGGATCGTGGACCTGCACACCTTCGAACCGCGGGATTTGGAGCGGATGGCGGCCAACGCCGGGGCGGTGCAGGTGAGTACCGCCAGCGAAGAGTTCACCGCCGCCATGCTGGGCTGGCCGGTGCGAACCTTCGAGTCGACCGTGCCCCCGGGCAAACTCGGCTGGGGGTGGGCGAGGTTCGCGTTCCGCAGCTGGACGACGCTGAGCTGGGTGGACGCCAACGTGCTGCGCCGGGTGGTGCCGAAGGGCTGGTTCTACAACGTGATGGTCACCGGGGTCAAACCGTCCTGAGTGCCGGCTTCTGCTTCGAAGCCGACGACGTCGGTTACCTGAGTTCGGCGGCCGGCAACGCCGACCTTGCCGAGGTCTCCGGGTTCGCGCTGACCGACGTCACCCGCGTCGCCGACACCGCCGCGCTGCGGTCCCGGTTCGGCGACCGGACACCCGCCCTGGTCGAGACCACCCTGCTGCGCCGTCGGGCGGCGGCCAAGCTGGCCGAGCTGCCGGCGACATCGCAGTGGCTGTTCAGCGACGAGGCGCTGCAGCAGGCCAGCGCCGCAGCGGTGGCGCGGCACCGGGCGAACCGGATCAGCACCGCGGCGCCGGATGCCGTCGTGCACGACGTGACCTGCTCGATCGGCACCGAACTGGCAGCGCTGACGGAGCTGACCGATCGGGTGCTGGGCGGCGATCTCGATCCGGTGCGGCTGGCGATGGCGCGGCACAACCTGGGCGGGATAGCCCTGGTCCGCGCCGACGCCCTGACGCCGGTCACCCGCGACGCGGTGGTGCTGGCCGACCCGGGCCGTCGCGGCGGTGGGCGCCGCCGCTTCGACCCGGCCGACTATCAGCCCGCCCTGGATCGGTTGCTGGAGGTCTACGCAGGGCGAGACCTGGTTGTAAAGGCTGCTCCCGGAATCGATTTCGACAAAATCTGGATGCTCGGGTTTCAGGGCGAGATCGAGATCACCTCGTGGCGGGACTCGGTACGCGAGGCCTGCCTGTGGTCGCCCGGGCTGGCCGCGCCCGGCGTTCGTCGCCGCGCCACGATCCTGGACCGTGGCGAGCAACTCACCGACGTCGACCCGGATGACTGCGACGTGCGGCCGGCGGGCCGCTGGATTATCGACCCGGACGGCGCGGTGGTGCGGGCCGGCCTGGTCCGCCAGTACGCAACCCGCCACGGGCTGTGGCAGCTCGATCCCGACATCGCCTACCTGTCCGGCGACCGGTTGCCGGACGGGATACGCGGATTCGAGGTGCTCGAAGAACTGTCCTACAGCGAGAAACGTCTTCGTCAGGCGCTGGTCGCACACGACTGCGGCGCACTGGAGATCCTGGTGCGCGGCGTCCGTGACGTGCAGGCCGATCCCGACGGGCTACGGCGCCGGCTGCGGTTGCGCGGCCGGCTGCGGCTATCGGTGGTGATCACCCGGATCGGGTCGGGGACTGCGGCTCGGCCGATTGCGTTCGTCTGCCAGCCGTCGCGCTGACTGGCCCGGTAGGCTGTCGACTTCGGGCCATTCCTGCTTGCCGCGGCAAGTCGACACAAAGCGAGACGAACCGAACAATGCGCATTCTGGTGGCCGCCCTGTTGGCGGGCGGGGCGGTGGGCGGTTGGCTGGGCATGGCGAATATGCCGTCGGCGCGGGCGACCTCGTCCTGTGCCGAACTGGGCGGGACGCTGGAGTCCGGGCAGCTGTGCCACGTCCACGCCTCGACCGCCAATTACACGCTGGACATGAAGTTTCCGACCGATTACCCCGATCAGCAGACGCTGACCGACTACCTGGTGCAGAACCGTGACGGGTTTCTGACGGTGGCCAAGTCGCCGGGCTCGCGGGACATGCCCTACGAGATGGACGCCATCTCCGAACAGCACCGTTCCGGCCAGCCGCCCAAGGGCACGCAGAGCGTCGTGCTGAAGATCTTCCAGGATCTCGGCGGCCCACAGCCCTCCACCTGGTACCAGTCCTTCAACTACGACCTGGCGGCGCGCAAGCCGATCACCTTCGACACGCTGTTCGCGCCGGGCAGCAAGCCGCTGGAGACGATCTTTCCGGTGGTGCAACGAGACCTCGAGCGCCAGACCGGGGTGCCGGCGATCCTGATCTCCTCGGGTTCGGGGCTGGACCCCGCGCATTACCAGAACTTCGCCATCACCAACGACGAGGTGATCTTCTACTTCGCGCCCGGCGAACTGCTGCCGATGAGCGCCGGCGCCACCTCGGTGAAGGTGCCGCGCACCGCATTACCGGCGCTGGCGATCTGAGCGGTCCCTACACCGGGGCGAAGCTGAAGACCTGACCGGCACTGGTGGTGACCACCACCCGCTGGTCGCGGCCCACCGACACCCCGAGCGGGAAGCCGCGCGATTCGGGCAGTGGATAGCTGTTGACGCTGTGGCCGTCGTCGGGGTCGAACACCAGCAGTGACAAACCGGCCGGGCCGACGCTGGTGCCGGCGGCAACGGTGTACCCGACTTTTCCGGCCAGGCTCGACGACGACAGCGGCGTGACATCGTCACGGCGCCACACCTGCTCGGCGTAGTCACCGCGATCGGCGAAGGCGACCAGTTCGGTCTCCGGCCCGCCGCCCGCCACGATCAGCCCGCCGGGGGTCACCGCCGGCGGTGTCTGGGCCAGGAACTTCAGCGGCACCGACCATCTCGCCTTGCCGTCGGCCGCGTTGATCGCCCACAGCCGCTGGTCGCGTCCGTTGACGTAGGCGGTGGCACCGTCGGCGGACAGCACCGGGCTGGCCAGCACCCCGGCGGCGACGGCGTCGCTGGTCCACTCCTGGGTGAGCAGCGGAGTGCCGCCCGGGTGGTACTTGATGCCGACGAGTCCGGACTCGTCGGCGCCCGGCTGCCACAGGCTCACCACCACGGTGTTGCTCGCCGCCGAGAAGGCGGGTGCGGCCGCGACCGGGCAGTCCGGGCGGGCGGCGGCACAGTCGGCCAATCCGCGGCGGAAATCGGTCGGGTCGACGCCGTCCACCAGATCCAGCGGGGTGCCGACGACGGCTCCGCGGTGGGCGTCGAACACCAACACCTGGCCCAGGTGGGTCACCACCAGCAACAGACCGTCACCGAGAATCCGCGGCGTCGAGGGCATCCCGATCACCGGGGCACGCCAGCGAATCCACTGGGTCGGCGGAAACGACAACATCGCCCCCGGCTGGCCGACGTAGACGTTGTCGAAGCCGTCGATGAGCGGACCGAAGAATCCACCGCCCTGATGCAGCCGGGTGCACCAGCGCTGCCTGCCGTGCTCGGCGTTCTCCCACTGCATCAGCGAACACCCGTCCTCGGTCTGCGCGTTGAGCACCAGCCAGCCGTGAGCACCCAGCGCGGGCCCGGCGCCCAACTCGCCCTTGACCGAGCGGGACCAGTCCAACTGCAGGTCGGTGGCCCCCGCGGTGGCGGTGTTGCTGCTGTTGGCGGCGTCGGCGTACTGGGCGGGCCAGCCCGCTGCCGGAGAAGCCTCCACCCACGAGTCGGTGTTGGCGCAACCGCCCAGCGCCGGTGTTGCCGCCATCACCGCTGCCAGGATGGTCGCCAGGGCACCACGTCGCCGCAACACAGTGGCAATCCCCAATCCCTGGTGAACGAGTCCAGGTGAGGGTAGCGCGTGAGCCGAACCACCTCGCGTAGGCTTTCCGGCCATGACGACCATGTGGGGTGCTCCGATCCACAAGCGCTGGCGCGGTTCGCGCCTGCGGGATCCGCGCCAGGCCAAGTTCCTGACGCTGGCCTCGCTGCGCTGGGTGCTGGCCAACCGGGCCTACACGCCGTGGTATCTGGTGCGCTACTGGCGGTTGCTGAAGTTCAAGCTCGCCAACCCGCACATCATCACCCGCGGCATGGTTTTCCTCGGCAAGGGCGTGGAGATCCAGGCCACCCCGGAGATGTCCTACATGGAGATCGGCCGCTGGGTGCACATCGGCGACAAGAACACCATCCGCGCCCACGAAGGCTCGCTGCGCTTCGGTGACAAGGTGGTGCTGGGCCGCGACAACGTCATCAACACCTATCTCGACATCGAGCTCGGGGACTCGGTGCTGATGGCCGACTGGTGCTACGTCTGCGACTTCGACCACAAGATGGACGACATCAACGTGCCGATCAAGGACCAGGGCATCGTCAAGAGCCCGGTGCGGATCGGGCCGGACACCTGGATCGCCGCCAAGGTCACCATCCTGCGCGAGACCAGCATCGGCCGCGGCTGCGTGCTCGGTGCCCACGCGGTGGTCAAGGGTGTCATCCCGGACTACTCGATCGCCGTGGGAGCGCCGGCCAAGGTGGTCAAGAACCGCAAGCTGGCGTGGGAGACCTCGGCTGCCGAGCGGGCCGAGCTGGCCGCCGCCCTAGCAGACATCGAACGCAAGAAGGCGGCGCGCTGACGCTCGGCCGATCCGGCGGGATCGCCACGGCTTAGCGGCCGTGGGAGCTCGCCCGCGGCCGGCTTCGCCGGCTCCGGGGCCCGCTGCCGGGGCCGGTGCCTACCCTCGCCCGGCAGGTACCGTGGATGCGGAAGCGCACGCAGCAAACCCGAAGTAATGGAGGGATTTTGCAGACTTCCGCGACGATCACAGCAGAGCGGACCTCGGAAAAGCACCGGAATCAGGACAAGGGCTATATCGCATTACTCGGTTGGAGTTTGAACGCCATCGACGCGGTGGACCGTTTTGACCGTCGATACGTGGTCGTGGCACCGGACTGGGCCGAAGAATACTGCCGACAACACGAGATTCCGTATATCGCCTGGAATTTCGAGCGGCTCAATGAGCGATCGATGGAGATCGCCGAAACGCTCAAGGAGCGCGGCGTCGACGTCGCGATCCCGCTCTTCGAGGAGACCGTCGAATGGGCGGGGGCCATCAACTCCGTCCTGCTGGACAATCCGCGGCTGCTCGGCCAAGCCATGCTGTTGCGGGACAAATCGCTGATGAAGCGTCGTGCTCAACTGGGCGGTATCCGGGTCGGCATCTTCGAGGAGGCGCACGACCGCGACGACGTCATCCGATTCCTCAAGCGGGTCAACCAGACGTTGCTCAAACTCGACGGCGACCCGAATGATCCCATCCATTTCAAGGCCTTCGACAAGGCCGGCTGTCTCGGGCACCGGGTGATTCGCGCCCCCGACGACATCGACTCGATTCCGGAAGAGGAGTTCCCGGCGCTGATGGAATCGCATCTCGACGGCTGGGAGTTCGCCGTCGAAGCGTGGGTCCACAATGGAAAGATCCGCTTTCTCAACATTTCGGAATATGTCACGCTCGGCTATTCGGTGTTCGTGCCGGCATCGCCGGAATTGGAACGCTACCGTCCCCAGATCACCGCTCAGATCGAGAAATTGATCAAGACGTTCGACATCGATTTCGGCTTCGTCCACCCCGAGTACTTCGTCACCAGTGACGGGGAGATGTACTTCGGTGAGGTCGCCTACCGGCCGCCGGGCTTCAAGGTCTTCGAACTGTTGGAGCGCGTCTACGGGTTCAACGGCTACCAGGGCCTGGTGCTGGCGTTCGATCCGAAGACCACCGAGGACGAACTCGAGCAGTTCTTCCCGCGTGAAATCGTCGACGCCGACGGGCATGCGGGCTGTTTCGGGGTCTATCCACGCCGCCGCGTGGTCAGCACGCTCGCGATCCCCGAGGAGACCGAGGATCACCGATACTTCGAATCGCACGAACTCACGGCACCGCTCGAAGAGACTGTCACCAAGCGCACCGCATTCGGCACTCACTGGGGTCTGGTCTACTTCTTCGGTGAGGATCCGTATGAGATGCGGCGGTTGCTCAAGCGACAAGAAGAGCTCGACTTCTACGTCTGACGCGGCGGCAACGCACGTGAGGAACCCGTTGTGATTGGGAATTCACCCGAGGGCCGGACGAACGGCGAGGCAGCGACCCTGCAAAGCCGCCTGAGCAGGCTCGATGACGCGACCACGGCGCTGGCGGAGGCCGGCACGGTGGGCAAGCCCGAGCGGCTGCGCCGCGTCCTGGACGGGCTGCGGCTGGTGCTGTTGCAACCGGGCGGTTATGCCGCGGTACAGGCCCGCAGCGCGGCCTTGGAGGAGGCCGGGTTGTTCCTCGGCACGGACTGGGCGTCGCCGCGCACCCTGCTGCCGGTGCTGACCACCGGTTCCTTGCGTAGCACCAACCCGGACACCGTGGTGCTCGAGGCGGTCAACGAACTGCGTCTGCTGGCGGTCGCCAACGGCGACTACGTTCATCCGCTCATCACCGCGGAACAGGCGCGCCATCATCTCGCGCAGGTGTTGGCGATGAACCTGTCGTTGCTGCTGACTCCGCCGACCGAGGCGGAGCGCGAAGTGCAGGGCCGGATGGCGGGGCTGACCCGGGGACTGTTCGGTTATCTGGTCGACGAGATCGGTTATGAGGGCGTGCTCGACCGGTTGGTCGACGAAATCTGGCGGATCCTGCGGCAGCGGCCCATCCAGGTCGACCAGATCAAGGCGATGATCACCCAGATCTCGATCGTGCGCGCCGATCCGGGCATCGACCTCGGCAGCGGTGCGGTGGGAACCGACCGGCTGATCACCAGCTTGTACGGCACCACCGACGGCTGCCGCGAGGATCCCGGGGTACAGGTGTATCGCAGCCGGCTGGAATCCATGGACGAACCGACGCTGCAGTACGAGGCCGCCGGTTTCGCGCGGTCGATGCACGACACCGGCTTGGTGTCGCCCTATCACGCGGTGCTGCTGCGTTTCCTGCTGGAGAAGAGCGATTACCTGATCGCCGAGGCGCTGGGCCTGTCCAGCACCGGTCGCGACAGCCTGCTGTGCTTCCACGACCTGGTGCACAGCCTGATCTCGGGCGCCGTGCACGTCGAGACGGCGCAGTGCATCTACGGGCTGGCACTGTTGCTGGAACGCGGCATCCTCTACCAGCCGCCGGTCGCACCGTCGCTGTGGCGCCAACTGGCGCTGCCGATCTCCAAACAGTCCCGCCAGCGGCTCACCCAGGTGTTCGGGCCGGCGCAGGATCCGCACACCTGGCTGCTGGCCGGGACGTTGTCGATGCTCGGGCTGCCGCTGGGCGTCGGGCAGGGCGACAACCCGACCTGCCAGGCGGCGCGTGCCCTGTCGATGTGGTCCTACAACGATCCCGATTATCTGCTGCAGACCATCGCATGGGCAGCGCGCGATGACGAGATCGTCATGCACTTCGAGGGGCAGCCGATCTCCTCGAGCGACAGCGGGGAGGGAGTGGCCCCGCAGCTGCCCGTCGACCTCGACCCGGTGTCGTTGCTGGTGGTGCCGCACCTGGATCGCATCTATGCGGAGATGTTCCGGCGTTGTGTCGGTCGCGACGGCGACCCGCACCGATGGGTCAACCCCGAGTTCCACGGCTGGTGGTCGGGGCGGGGCTTTCGCATCAACGTCGATGTCGAGACCGGCAATCTGGTTGACCTGGACGGGTTTCTGCGCCACTTCTACGCCGCCTACCACCCGTTCTACAACGGCAACCAACCGCTGATCCACCCGCAGCCGGCCGGCATCGCCGTGACCGACAGCTCCGCGCGCTTCGTGGGATGGCATGCGATCACGGTGTTGCGGGTGAGCCTGGACCCCGAGGGCACCATGCGCGTCTACTTCTACAACCCCAACAACGACAGCGGACAGGACTGGGGCGACGGCGTGGTCGTGAGCACGGCCGGACATGGTGAACGCTTCGGCGAGGCGTCGCTGCCGTTCGATCAGTTCGCGTCGCGGCTCTACATCTTCCACTTCGATCCGCTGGAACCCGGCGAGCGGGCCGCCGTCACCCAGACCGAATTGGATCGGGTACTGGGATACATCCAGCGCAGCTGGGGTGCCGACCGGCTCGGAGCGGCTGCGTCCCGGGCCTGAGGAGTCGGGCGCCAGCTATCAGCTTTCCAGCTCGGGCAGCACCCGCTCGACCAGCAGTCGCAGGCTCTCCCACCCCTCCTCGAGCGGCAGGCCACCGATCAGCGGATGCAGGGTCACCCCGGTGCGTCCGTCGCGGCACTGCGCGATGAGCTCGTCCGGTGTCAACACCTCCACCGTGCCGGCCGCGCGCAGTTCGGCGACGGTACCCGCCGGACCTTCGTTGGGGCGCGGCACGTCCGGCACGGCCCAGGAGCTGTATTCGCGTGCTTCGTTGAGGAAGAAGTCACCGCAGCGGGCCCACGTACGGTCGGGATCGGTGCTCAGATGCGTGACGGTGTTGCCGTTCTGGGGGCTGAAGACAAACCCCTGCTTGCCGTTTCGCGTCAACTCGGCGTGATAGACCGCGTCGAGCTCGGGCATCGGCATCGGCGGTGAGAACGGCAATCCGAACCGGGCCGCGCGCCGGGCCGCCGCGACGCTCATGCCGCCGACGAACAACACCGGGTGCGGGCGGGTGTACGGCTTGGGTGTCACATCGATCAATCGGCCGTTGAACCGGAACGGATCGTCGCCCCACGCCTGTAACAACACCGTCAAGCACTCGTCCATCAGCCGTCCGCGTCGCCGGAAATCCTTTCCGACGGCATGGTATTCGACTGGACGATAGCCGACTCCGGTCACATAACTGACGCGTCCGGTGGACAGCTGATCGAGCACCGCGATGTCTTCGGCGAGGCGCACCGGGTCGTAGAGCGGCACCAGCAGTGCTCCGACGCTGATCCGGATCCGCTGTGTGCTGCCGGCGACGGCGGCGGCCATCAGCAGCGGGGAGGGCAACCAGCCGGTTGCCGCGAGGTGATGCTCTTCGCAGCCGACCGCGGTCACCCCGTGGGCATCGGCGTAGGACGCCATCTCCAGTGCCGCCCGGTAACGCTGGGCGTGCCCGGCGCCGGGAATACTGGTCATGTTCAGGCGCAGGGCGCTCAATAGCGGCATGGGACGGACCGGTCACCTCCTCCGGCGTTACGGTAGCGCACAACATGATCACTCAAAGGATTGCGCCGCTGCCGACTTCGACTGCCGTTCGCTGGGAGGTGCGCTGATGGCCGGGCCGCCCGACCAGCAGGTGCTTGCGGCGTTGGTGGCCCTGCGCGACGGTGCCCCCGATGCACCGCCGCCGGCGGTCGGTGACGTCATGACCCGCCGGCGCAACGCCGGGCACATGTTCAACCAGGTGTTGGCGTCGCAACCGCCGATCACCGGCGTTGAGCTCCAAGAGTTCTCGCTGATATACGAGGGCGGCGCGCTCGGGCTTCGATGGTATCGGTGCTCGGGCGTTGAACAGCCGGGAAGCGCGGTGCTGTATCTGCACGGCGGCGGGATGATCCTGGGCTGGGAACACCTCGGTGGGCTCTACGATGCGGCCGTGCGTGGCTATGTCGCCACATCGGGGGTGCCGATGCTGGTCGTGGATTACCGGGTCGCCCCGGAATTCCCGCATCCGGTGCCACTGCAGGACTGTTATGCGGCGCTACGCTGGCTGGCCGACCACGCCGGCGAACTGGGCGTGGACGCCGCCCGATTGGCCGTGATGGGCGACAGTGCCGGCGGGGGTCTGGCGGCGGGGGTGTGCCTGCTGGCCCGCGACCGCGGCGGGCCGTCGATCGCCGCGCAGTTGCTGATCTACCCGATGCTCGACGACCGGACCCGGGCTGGCGGCCCAACGGATGCTTCGCTGCTCACCTGGAGCTACGCCGACAACGCGACCGGTTGGGGTGCCCTGCTCAGTGGTGGCGCCGCCGACGGCTACGCCGCGCCGGCCCGGGCCGAGGATTTGGCCGGGTTGCCGCCGGCCTACCTCGACGTGGGCGGATTGGACATCTTTGCGCAGGAGGACGTCGGATACGCGCAGCGGTTGCTGGCGGCGGGAGTGCCCGTCGAGTTGCACGTGTACCCGGGCTGCCCGCACGCGTTCGACCTGCTGGTGCCCGATGCCGATGTGTCGCAACGGGTTATCGCCCACCGGCTGCGGTATCTGGCTTCGCTGTAGGGAATGGATTGACATCGGAATCGCCGCCGCGACAAGCGCTTAGAACTCGCGGATGCGGTCTTCGGGCGAACGGACGCCGGCGGGCATCGACGGCCACCAGATGCGGTCGCCGATCAGGGTGAACAGCGCCGGGATGACCAGGGTGCGGACCACGAAGGTGTCCAGCAGGATGCCGACGCCCACGATGATGCCCAGTTGGGTCAGCACGATCAGCGGCAGCACACCGAGCACGCAGAACACCGCGGCCAGCACGATTCCCGCGCTGGTGATCACCCCACCGGTGGCGGCGACCGCGGCCACCATGCCCGCACGGGTGCCCTGCCCGGCGGTCTCCTCCCGGGCGCGGGTCACCAGGAAGATGGTGTAGTCGACACCGAGGGCGACCAGGAACAAAAACGCGAACAGCGGCGTGCCGTTGTCGAGCGCGGGGAAACCGAACAGGTGAATACTGGCCCAGCCGCCCAGGCCCAGTGCGGCCAGCGCGCTGAGCACGGTCGCGGCGACCAGCACCGGTGGGGCGAGCGCGGCGCGCAGCAGCACGTAGAGCACCACCAGTACCACTGCCAGGATCGCCGGGATCAGCACCTGACGGTCGCGGTCGGCGGCGTCACGGATGTCGAGCGCCTGGGCATCGGCGCCGCCGACCAGCGCCCCGGCGTCGGCGGCGCGGACCGAATCCCGCAGCGCCGTAACGGTGTCGAATGCCCGGGCCGTGGACGGCGCGGCGTCGATCACCACCGACCATCGGGTCAAACCGGCCGGCGACAGCCCGGTGGGAGCCGCCGACGTCACCCCGGGGACCCCGGTGATGGCCGCTCGCAGCGGTGCGGTGCGGGCGGTGGAACCGATGACGACCGTCGGGTCGGATGCCCCGCCGGGGAAATGCTCCGCCAGCGTCTCAAAGCCGGTCACCGAGTCGGCGCGGACCCGGAACTGCTCGGTCTGCGACAGCCCGATCCGGGTACCGAGCAGCCCGGTGGTCAAGACCGCCAGCAGCACCACCGCTACCGCGCAGACCGGGACTGGCCGGCGGCCCACCGCCTCGGCGATCCGCCGCCAGCCGGTGGCGGCCGGGCCGTCGCCGATGCGGGGAATGAACGGCCAGAAGACGTTGCGCCCGCACAATGCCAGCAGCGGGGGAAGTACGAGCAGCACGAACACCGCCGCCACCACCAGCCCGCAGGCCGCGCAGATCCCCAGGCTGCGGGTGCTGGGAGTACTCGCCGCGATCAGGGTCAGTAGAGCCAGTACCACGGTGGCGTTGCTGGCAACGATCGCCGGGCCGGCGGCACGCACCGCGGCGCGCAGCGCAACACGGTGATCGGGCGCCCGCCGCAGCTCTTCGCGATACCGGGAGATCAGCAACAGCGCGTAGTTGGTGCCGGCGCCGAACACCAGCACGCTGGTGATCCCGGACGTCGAGCCGTCGAAGCTCACCCCGGCCGCCTCGGCGATCACCCCGCCCGCCACGGTGGCGACCCGATCGGCGAACGCGACGGCCAGCAGCGGCAACAGCCACAGCACCGGTGAGCGGTAGGTGACGATCAACAGCACGGCGACCACCAGGGCGGTCACCGCCAGCAGTGTGACATTCGCGCCGGAGAAGGCGTCGGCGATATCGGCGCCGAAGGCCGGACCACCGGTGACGTGGGCGGTGAGCGGACCGGGCAGCCCGTCGCTGACCGCCGACCGCAGCGCCTGTACCGCGTCACGCAGCTCGAAGCCCGACAGCGAGCTGCTGAGCTGCACGGTGGCGATCGCGGCGTGGCCGTCGGCGGAGACCGGCACCGGG
>NZ_QMEX01000189.1 GCF_003284925.1 Mycolicibacter senuensis | reverse complement strand
GCAGCTACCGGCAGCGCTTCGATCTTACTGGTGGCCACCTCGGCCATGCCGCAGCCTCGCAGCGCCAGCGGGTCGCCGACGCAGACCGCGTCGGGAACCAGTTCCTTGAGCCGGGCCGCCGACTTCACTACTGCCCGCAGATCGGCACTGGGGGTGATCAGCGCGGAGATGTCATCGGGAATCATCACCACATCACCCAGATCCACTGTGGGCAGCGGCTTTTCGAAGTCCACCGACGGCAGGAGCCAGGCCAGCCAACGCGGCAGCCACCAGTTCCATTCGGCGAAAATCGCCATCAGCGCCGGCACCAGCACCAGCCGCACCACCGTGGCGTCCACCGCGATCGCCACCGCACAGGCCACCCCCAACTCGGCGACCAGCGGCATCCCGGCAAACGCGAAGCCGATGAACACCGCGATCATAATCAGCGCGGCGCTGGTGATGGTGCGCGCACTGGTGCTCACGCCGTGGGCGACGGCGTCATGGGTGTTGCCGGACTGCAGGAAGCGTTCCCGGATCCGGGTCAGCAGGAAGATCTCGTAGTCCATCGACAGCCCGAACGTCATCGCCAGCACTATCGGTGGGATGAAGCTGTCGACCGACCCGGTCGGTGTCAGGCCGAACCGCTCCAGCCAGCCCCACTGGAACACGATCACCAGGCTTCCGTAGGCGGCTCCCACCGACAGCACCGTCATCACGACGCCCTTGAACGCCAGGAACACCGACTGGATCGAGATCAACAGCATCACGAACGCGATCAGCGCCACGAACACCAGCACCAGCGGTTCGGTCGCCGCGACCCGGTCGTCGAAATCCTTGATCAACGCCGTTGGTCCGCCGACGTCCACCCGCGCCGACGGCGAACCGGCCGCCGCCGGCAGGTGTTCGCGCATCCAGTCGATGGTCTCGCGGGCGGCCATGTCCTCCGGGTCCACCGACAGCACCGCCGACAGCAGGCCGCTGCTGTCGTCGTTGCCGAAGACCGGAGGCGAGACCGAGGCGATATTGGGCGCCCGGGTCATCTCCCGGCGGACCGCGGCGAACGTCTCGGCGTGCGAGGGTGCCGAGGCGTTCGCGCCGGGAATGGTGACCAGCACCCGGACCGGCCCCAACGCACCCGGACCCAGCGCCTGGGCAGCTGCGGCCACTCCGCCCCGGATCTCGTGGGAAGAGTCGAACTGCCGCAGCATGCTGTTGCCCTGTTCCAGCGACAGCGCCGGCGCCGCCAGCGTCAGCAGCAATCCGGCGGCCAGCAGTGCCGACACCCACGGGCGGCGCATCACCCAGGCCGTCCAGCGGGTCCAGAACCGGGACTGGGCGGCCGGGCTGCGCGACCAGTTCAGCAGTGCCGACCGTTTGGCCACCGGGCGGCCGAACACGGCCAGCACCGCCGGAGTGAGGCTGACCGCCGCCAGCACCGCGACGGAGACGGCCAGGATCGCGCCGGTGGCCATCGACACCAGCACCGGGGTGTTGATCAGATAGATACCGGTCAGCGACGCCACCACGGTCAGGCCGGACAGCACCACCGCCAGCCCGGACGTCGCCATCGCCGCGTCGACCGCCTCCTGCGGTTGGCGGCCGGCCCGCAGTTCTTCGCGGTAGCGCATCAGGATGAACAGCGAATAGTCGATCGCCAGCGCGATGCCGAACATCGACACCGTGGAGGTGACGAACACCGACATCGTGGTGAACATCGACAGCAGATAGACCAGCCCCATCGTGACGATCACCGTGCCGATCCCGAGGGCCAGCGGGATGGCGGCGGCCGCCAGCGAGCCGAACACGGCCAGCAACACGATCAGCACGATCGGCATGTTCCACTGTTCGGCCGCCGCGATGTCCTGCTTGGTCTTGGCCGACGCCGCGGCCCCCAGGGCGCCCTGCCCGATCACATACAGGTTCACCGAACCGTTCTCGACCCGGCCGGGGTGTTCGCCTTCCACGCCCAGCTTGGCGCGCAGCTTCTTGGCGATGTCGACCGCGCCGGTGTTGTCGAAGTCCACTCGCAGCGACACCACATAGGGCCGGTCGGGACGCGGCGGCGGCTGCCGCTGATCGGGAACCACCGTCACGCTGGGCACCTCGCCGGCGACACGCTGCAACAGCGCGACGGCGTCCTGCATGTCGTGGTAGGTGGCATCAGCGCGCGGAGCCGCCACCAGGGCCAGCGGCGAGGCACCCTGGTCGGGGAAGTGATCCTCGAGTTGATACTGCACATACAGCGACTGCGACCCCTCGACCTCGAAGCCCCCGCCGGTGAGTTGACCGGAGTGGTTGGCGGCCAAATAGAGCGATGGCAGCACAGCCAGAAGCCAACCTGTGAAGACCACCCAGCGGAATCTGCGCAGGTTGCTGCTGAAGCGCATCATGAACTGCTGGATTTCGGTTCTCCCCGCTCTCGCCCGCACCGGTGCGTCGCGTGTTGCGAGCCTACCGCAGCAAGCAGTGGCGCCGGCGCTTTCTCGTCGCCTCTGAGCTGGTCCGATGCGGTCCGGGAACCGCACTGTGACCAGGCCGACGTGCGCTCGGGTGGCGGCGTACTGCCGATGCTGACAGGATGGCGGGCGGTCCGCCGGATTCGGCGAGCGGTGCGGTTCCGCGAGCAGCAGATCCGGCGACGACGGCACCGTCCGATCGTGCCGCTGGTGCCGGGAGACGTCCCGCCCACCCGACCAGCCGATGCCTCCGCAACGTGGCGGAACCGCCCGGAAATCTCACCAGTTGTGAGGAGAATTCGTGAACACCACCCGTGCCGTCCTGCTTCGCACCCGGACCCTCGGTGCCGTCGCCGCCCTGTCGGTGGCCGGCGCCGCGACCGTCGCCCTGCTGTCGGGGCCGTCGGCGCCGTCGGCGACCGCATCCAAGGATCCCTGCGTGGCCAGCGAGCTCGCCCGGACCGTCGGCAAGGCCGTCACCTCGGCCGGCGACTACCTCGACTCCCACCCGGACACCAACCAGGTGCTGACCGGGGCGCTGCAGCAACAGCCCGGCCCGCAGACGCTGGCGGACCTCAAGGGCTACTTCGACGCCAATCCGAAGGTCGGCGACGACCTGGCCAAGATCACCGCACCGGTGACCGAGGTGAGCGACCGGTGCAAGCTGGCGGTCAGCCTGCCGCAGGTGCTCGGGCTGCTGCAGGCCGCCCAGGCTCAGGGTGGCCTGCCCGGCGGCCTGCCGGGAGGTCTGCCCGGCGGCGGCCTGCCGGTGAGCGGTCCGCCGGCCGGGGGAGTGACCCAACCGGTCGCGGTTCGCTGACCGCGGTTTCGCAGCCGGGAGTGTCCCGGCAGCCTGGGTCCTGGGTGCGGAAGACGAAGAAGAACAGCACCCATCCGACGGCGCCGACGAGCAGCCAGCTGATCATCCGGTAGACCAGCACCGCGGAGATGGCATCCGGCCAGCTCAAGCCGCTGGACACCAGGCCCGGGACCAATACGGCCTCTACGACCAGCAGTCCGCCCGGGATCAGCGGAATCGTTCCCGCGGCGCGGGCGGCAGCATAGGCCACCGTCAAACCGGCCACCGACGCGCTGCCGCCGGTAGCGTAGGCCGCGCACGCCAAGCAGGCGACGTCGGCGATCCAGTTGAACAACGACCAGCCGAATGCCGTCGACGCATCCCGGCGGCCCAGGCTGACCGACTCCACTTGCCCCAGCATTCGGCGCCAGGTCGCCACGCCGGTGTCGGCGGGCTTGTCGCGCACCGAGTTGAACCAGCACAGGACGCGCACCCCGATGCCGTCGATCAATTCCGGACGCGACGCGACCGCCTGGGCCAGCAGCAGCAGCGCGACGAAGCCACCGAGGGTGAACAGCAGCGAGAACGGATTGTCGCGTGCACCCAGCAGAAAGGCGCCCCCCAGGCCCAACAGCGCCAGCCCGACCGCCTGCAACACCCCCGACATCACCAGCTGCCACGACGCCACCACCGGCGAAGCGCCCCAGCGCCGCTGTTGGCGGTACAGGAAGGTGGTCGACAGCACCGGACCGCCGGGCAGCGTGGTGCTCAGCGAGTTGGCGGCGTAAAACGCCGCCTCGGATCGCCACTGCGTGACGTGCACCCCGGCCGAGCGCAGCAGGGTGCGCTGGATCTGCGCGAAGCTGTGCATAGATGCTGCCGCCGCCAGGATCGCGCCGAACAGCCAGCGGCTGTCGGCGCGCCACAGACTGGCCCACGCCGTGGCGAGCTGGTCCCACACCAGCACGATCTCAACCGTCAGCACCACTGCGACCAGACCGGCGATGACCGGACGAACCCAGCTGCGGGCACCGGCCGGACGTTGCGGGGCCCCGGCCGGGACGGCGATCACGTGGTGCGACACGGAATTAGAGGTTAGCCGCGTGACAGCGATATCCGGCTACAGTATGTGCGCTCGCTGCGGCATCGTTACGCTACCGGAATGTCAGCCAGCGCAGCCGAATCCGTCCACCCGACCGTGCGCAAGGCGACAGCCTGGGCCTGGCGCCTGCTGGTGTTGTTCGCCGCGGCATTGGTGGTCCTGCTGATCGCCCGACGGCTCGAAGTCATCGTCGTCCCGGTGGCGCTGGCGATGATGATGTCGGCGTTGCTGCTGCCCGGTGTGGACCGGCTGGACCGGGCCGGCGTCCCCCGCGGCCTGGCGGTGTTCCTGCTGTTGCTCACCGGCGTGGCGGTGCTGGCCGCGCTGCTGAGCTTCGTGATCGACGAGTTCATCGACGGGCTGCCCGAGCTGGTCGAGCAGGTCACCCAGATGGTCAACTCGACACAACACTGGCTGATCGAAGGCCCACTGCACCTGAGCGGCGACCAGATCGACAAGGCCGGCGCCACCGTGATCACCGAGCTGCGCAACAATCAGGCCAAGCTGACCAGCGGCGCGTTGTCGACGGCCGAGACCATCACCAAGATCTTCACCGGTGCGTTCGTCGTGCTGTTCACGCTGATCTTCTTCCTCTACGGCGGCCGCGACATCTGGCGGTTCACCGTCCGGTTCTTCCCCACTGACGTGCGGGCCAAGGTGCACGCGGCCGGGGTCGCCGGCTTTGAGTCGCTGATCGGCTACATCCGGGCGACCTTCCTGGTGGCGCTGGTGGACGCCGTCGGGATCGGCATAGGCCTGGCCGTCATGGCCGTGCCGTTGGCATTGCCGTTGGCATCCCTGGTCTTCCTGGGAGCCTTCATTCCGCTGGTGGGTGCGGTGCTCACCGGACTGTTGGCGGTGCTGGTCGCCCTGATAGCCAAGGGCTGGATCTATGCGTTGGTCACCCTGGGCCTGATCATCGCCGTCAACCAGCTCGAGGCCCATGTGCTGCAGCCGCTGGTAATGGGCCGTGCGATGTCGATCCACCCGCTGGCGGTGGTGCTGGGCATCTCCACCGGGGCGATCCTGGCCGGTATCGTCGGCGCGCTGCTGGCCGTCCCGACGATCGCGTTCATCGACCGGGCGGTGCGGGTACTGGTCGCCCCACACGATGCCGAAGCTGCGGTCTCAGAGGAGGATGCGACGCCCGAGCAGGATGCCGAAGCCGGGGCCGATGCGGCGCCCGAGGCGGAGATCAGTACCGGCCCTCCCGGCGCAGCAACTCGGCCGCACTGAGACCACCGGCGGCGCCGCGCCGCTGCGGATTGTCGCCGCTCTTGTCGCCCTTATCGCCCTTGTCTTCCTGGTCGCGGGGGGCGGTGAGCTTCTCGGTCGCCGGACTGTCCGGGCCTGCCGGGTCGCTCTGAACCGGGATGGCGGTGGTGGGGGCGTTCTCGGTGTCCTCCGGGGGGCCGCCGGGTTTGGGCAACGACCGCGTCCGCTCGTCGGATGGCCGCGGTTCGGCCGGATCCTGCCGGCCGCGCGAGCGTGGCGATCCCGCGTCCCGGCCGCCGCGCAGCTCGCCCAGCCAGGACTCGATTTCGCGGTCTCCACCGGCCGGACCCTCGGCGGGGGAC
>NZ_QMEX01000188.1 GCF_003284925.1 Mycolicibacter senuensis | reverse complement strand
AGCGCGCGGAGCTGCGGGTCGGATTCACCGCGCGGCGTGCGGTCATCCTGGCCGCGGTGATGTGCGTGCTGACCTTGACGCTGGCCGGGCCGGTTCGCACCTTTTTTGCCCAGCACGCGGAGATGAAGCAGCAATCCCAGCTGGAAGCCGTGCTGCACGGCCAGATCGCCGACCTGCAGCAACAGAAGACCAACATGGATGATCCGGCGCACATCCGGGCCCAGGCCAGGGAGCGGCTCGGCTTCGTCATGCCCGGCGAGATTCCCTATCAGGTGCAACTGCCCGCCACCGCGGAGGTGCCGGGCGAGCCGGGCGCCGAACCAGACATGATCGGCCCCAGCGACGAGCCCTGGTACACCTCGCTATGGCACACCATCGCCGACGTTCCGCATCCCCCGCCCGCCCCGGCCGCGCCGCCCCCTGGGCCGCCCGGGCTCCCGGGGCCTCCCGTTCCGGTTGTGCCCGGTGGTTGACCCGGCTGACCTGGCAGCGGTGGGCCGGCAACTGGGCCGAGAGCCCCGCGGCGTTCTCGAGATCTCCTACCGGTGCCCCAATGGGGAGCCGGCCGTGGTCAAGACGGCGCCGAAACTGCCTGACGGAACACCGTTTCCGACGCTGTACTACCTGACCCATCCGGTGCTGACGGCCGCGGCGAGTCGGCTGGAGTCTTCGGGGCTGATGGCGGATATGACCGACCGGTTGCAGCGCGACCCGGACCTGGCCGCGGCCTACCGAGCCGCCCACGAATCCTTTCTGGCGGAGCGGGATGCGATCGAACCGCTGGGTACGACGTTCTCCGGTGGCGGCATGCCCGATCGGGTGAAATGCCTGCACGTGGTGATCGCGCACGCACTGGCCAAGGGGCGCGGAGTCAACCCGTTCGGCGACGAGGCGTTGGCGATACTGGCCGCCGAGCCCGCGATGGCCGGGATCCTGGTACCGGAGGAGTGGTTGTGACGCGCACGGACAGGATCGCCGGAATCGACTGCGGCACCAACTCGATTCGGTTGGTGATCGCCGAACCGCTCGATGGCCGGCTGCGTGATGTTCACCGCGAGATGCGGATCGTCCGGCTGGGGCAGGGGGTTGATGCGACCGGCCGGTTCGCGCCCGAGGCGCTGGAACGTACCCGTGCCGCGCTGGTCGATTACGCCGAACTGCTGGTGACGCACGGTGTTTCGCGGGTGCGCATGGTGGCGACCTCGGCCACCCGCGACGCGGCCAACCGTGACGAATTCTTCACCATGACGGCTCAGGTGCTCGGCATCGCGGTCCCCGGCGCTGTTGCCGAGGTCATCACCGGCCAACAGGAAGCCGAGCTGTCCTTCCGCGGTGCGGTAGGCGAATTGGACGGTGCCGATGGGCCTTTCGTGGTGGTCGATCTCGGTGGCGGATCGACCGAAGTGGTCCTCGGCGACCCGGAGCGCGGGGTGTCGGCTGCCTACTCGGCCGACATCGGCTGCGTCCGGTTGACCGAACGTTGCCTGCACTCCGACCCGCCCACCGCCGAGGAGATCGCCGCCGCCCGCGGCGTCGCCCGCGAGTTGCTGGGCGAGGCGTTGCAGGTGGTTCCGGTGCAGCACGCGCGGACCTGGGTAGGGGTGGCCGGCACCATGACGACGCTGTCGGCGCTGGCCCACGGTCTGACCGAGTACGACCCCGGGGTGATTCACCTGTCCCGGGTCGGGTTCGGCGACCTGGTCGCGGTCTGCGACAGGCTGCTCGGCATGTCCCGTGACCAGCGGGCCGCGTTGGGCCCGATGCATCCCGGCCGCGTCGACGTGATCGGCGGCGGGGCGATCGTGGTGCAGGAACTGGCCCGCACGCTGTCTGAGCATGCCGGCATCGATGAGCTGGTGGTCAGCGAGCACGACATCCTCGACGGGATCGCGCTGTCGATCGCTTAGCCCGGGCGTCCTCGACCGCCGTTGCCCCCAAAGCTCAAACCGGTGACGCCGCTCCAACCACCTGGGATTGCAGACGGTTGGAGCGGCGACCTGGCCGCTAGCGCGTGCGCGTTTCAGCCTTCCAAACGACCTTGTCGTGGCCGCCGGCGTCCCGGTAGACGACGCTGTCGGGCGCCGTGCCGTCCTTGACGTCGAAGTAGAGCCGCCCGCTGGTCTGGCTGCCTTGGGCGATCGGCCCGTTGGGCAGGCCGTCGACCTCGTTGCCCTTCATCACCGCGAACGTCGAACTGTTGACGGCACGAGCGTTGAAGTCGGCGATGTTCGGGGTCGGGGTACCGCTCACCGCCTTGGCTGTCACGTCGGAGTACCAGATTCCGTCGTTGTGCCCGCTGGGTTGCAGGTTCTTGACGGTGTAGTCGATGGCTCCGCCCGGACTCTGGATTTCTTCGGTCTCACCGAATCCGACCACCGTCGGATCGGCTATGGCCGGCGCTGCTGCCAGCATTCCTGCCGCCACAAGGCCGGTCGCTGTCACCGCCGTCTTCTTGGCGATCTGGGAAAACATCACGGCAAAACTCCTTCCGCTAGGTCCCCAAGGACATATCCGCGTGGGCGGATTTCAAACCTCGAATCGGTAACCCATGCCTGCTTCGGTCAGCAGATGCTTGGGATTCGACGGATCGTCTTCCAGTTTCCGTCGCAATTGCGCCAGGTAAACGCGCAGGTACTGGGTCTCTTTGGCGTAAGCCGGGCCCCATACCTGGGTGAGTAGCTCATCACGACCGACAAGCTTGCCGCGATTGCGCACCAGCATCTCCAACATGCCCCACTCAGTGGGGGTCAGGTGCACCTCACCACCATTCTTGGTGACTTTCTTGGCGGCCAGATCAACGGTGAACGACGAGGTCTCAACTATCGGCTGGTCTATCTCGGCGGCGGCGGCATTGCGGCGCACCGCGGCCCGCAACCGGGCCAGGAATTCGTCCATCCCGAACGGTTTGGTCACGTAGTCGTCGGCCCCGGCGTCGAGGGCCTCGACCTTGTCGGCGGAGTCGGTGCGGGCCGAGAGCACGATCACCGGCACCGTCAGCCAGCCGCGCAGGCCGGCCAGCACCTCGATGCCGGAGATAACGGGCAACCCCAGGTCGAGAATCACCACGTCCGGGCGCTGCTCGGCGGCGGCTCGCAGCGCGCCGGCGCCGGTCGCCGCGGTGACCACCTCGTAGCCGCGCACCGACAGGTTGATCTTCAGCGCGCGCAGGATCTGCGGTTCGTCATCGACTACCAGGACACGTGTGCTCATCCGCCCTCTCCCGCCGCTGCCGCCAGGTCCACCACCATGGTCAGCCCGCCACCCGGTGTCTCCGTCGCCGAGATGGTGCCGCCCATGGCCTCCACGAAACCCCTCGCCACCGAGAGTCCCAGGCCCACTCCGCTGGTGTTGTCCCGGTCGCCGAGTCGCTGGAACGGATCGAACGCGTGCAGTTCGCCGCCGGGCGGCAGTCCTCGGCCCTCATCGGCGACGTTGATCAATACCCGGTCGCCGACCCGGCCGGCCGTCACCCGCACCACGCTGTCCGACGCGTAGCGCAGCGCGTTGTCGATCACGTTGGCCAGCACCCGTTCCAGCAGGCCGGCATCGGCCATCGCCACGGTCGGACCCACCTCTACCTTCACCTGGTCCAACCGGCCGCGGCCGAAGACGTTGCTGCGCCTGCCGATTCCGATCAGGGCGCGCTGCACCACCTCTTCCAGATAGACCTTGGTCAGCGCGGGCCGGATCACGCCGGCGGCCAGCCGCGATGAATCAAGCAGGTTGCCCACCAGGTCGGTCAGCTGGTCGACCGACTCCTCGACGGTGGCCAGCAGTTCGGCGGTGTCGTCCGGGGAGAAGGCGACGTCGTCGGCGCGCAGACTCGACACCGCCGCCTTGGCCGCCGCCAACGGGGTGCGCAGGTCGTGGCTGACCGCCGACAGCAGCGAACGGCGCAGTTCGTCGGTGCGCATCACCGCGTCGGCCCGGCCGGCTTCGGCGGCCAATTCCTCCTGGCGGACCAGTCCGGCCGCCTGCCGGGCCACCACGGACAGCACCCGCCGGTCGCGGGAGGCCAGCTGCCGGCCGACCATCAGCATCCAGAACTCGTCGTCGCCGACATCGATCGAGGTGTCGGCGGTTTCCACCGAGGTGCAGGGCTGCTCGCCGACGGAGGCGACCACCTCAGGCTTTGCGGTGCGCGCCGGGACACGGACCAGGCTCACGGCACGCTGTGCATAGGTCTCTCGGACCCGTTCCAGCAGGGTGTCCAGGTCCGCTCCGCGCAGCACCGACCCGGCGAACAACGTCATCAGTTCGGCTTCGCGCGAGGCGCGTCCGGCTTCCCGGGCACGCTTGGCTGCGCTGTCGACCAGCACTGCCACCGCGACCGCCACCAGCAGCAACACCACCTCGGTCACGGCGGCGTCGTGTTCGGCGATGGTGAAATCGCGGCGCGGCGCGAGCAGGAAATAGTTCAGCAAGACACCGGACAGCAGGGCCGACAGCACCGCCGGCGCGATTCCGCCGAGCAGGGCCACCAGCAGCACGCCGACGACGAACAACGCGCTCTGGCCGGTGTCGAGGTAGCGGTCCAGCCAGCCCACCACGATCGCGCACATCAGGCACGGCACGACGACAGCCGCCAGCCAGGACACCGCCCGACGCTCCCGCGGGGAGATCGATACCGCCCGGAAATTCGGTTTGGTGTCCTCGTCGGTGACGATGTGCACGTCGATGTCGCCCGACTGCTGGACCACCGCCGCGCCCACACCCTCGTCGAGGATGCGCGCCCAGCGGGAACGCCGCGAACTGCCGATCACCAGCTGGGTGGCGTTGACGTCGCGGGCGAACTCCAGCAGCGCGGCAGGCACGTCGTCGCCGATCACGGTGTGCAGCGACGCGCCCAGGCTGATGGCCAACTGGCGGATCTGGCCTACCCGCGGTGCCGGTGCGCCCGAGTCCCCGTCGCGCAGAACGTGCAGCACCAGCAGCTCGCCGCCGGCTTTCGACGCGATCCGGGAAGCCCGCCGCACCAGCGTCTCGGATTCCGGGCCCCCGGTCACCGCGGCGACGATGCGTTCCCGCGCCTCCCAAGTCTGGGTGATCTTCTTATCGGCGCGGTACTTCGTCAGCGCCGCATCGACCTGCCCGGCCAGCCACAGCAGCGCCAATTCGCGCAACGCGGTGAGGGTTTCGCCCCGGAAATAGTTGGCCAGCGCCGCGTCGACCTTCTCCGGAGGATAGACATTGCCGTGGGAAAGCCTGCGGCGCAACGCTTCCGGGGCCACGTCGATCAGTTCAATCTGAGCGGCCTGGCGCACGATCGCATCGGGAACGGTGTCATGCTCGGTGGTTCCGGTGATCTTGGTGACGACATCGCTGAGGCTCTCCAGCTGCTGGACGTTGACCGTGGAGATCACCGTGATCCCGGCGTCGAGCAATTCCTCGATGTCTTGCCAGCGCTTCGGATTGCGGCTACCTGCGGGGTTGGTGTGTGCGAGATCGTCGACCAGAACCACCTGGGGACGGCGCGCCAGCACCGCGGCGACATCGAGTTCGGCGTTCGGGTCACCTATGGCCTCGATGCCCCGGAGCAGTTCTGCGGTCTTGGAGCGGCCGTGGGTCTCGATGGCAGCGGCGACCACATCGGTGCCGCGCTCGGCGCGGCGGTGGGCTTCTCCGAGCATGGCGTAGGTCTTGCCGACCCCGGGGGAGGCTCCGAGATAGATGCGGAGTTCGCCACGCGGTTCTGCAGGCCGCCCGACCTGCCTCACGACGCTCACCAGACCATCATCCCGGCAACCGCCGTCATCAGCCAGCAGCGACCGGCCGCACCATCACGGTTGGTTTGAACCCGTACCGCGGATCGCTGAAACCGCGACCGCCGCGCGCGGCGGCCGCCCCGGCGGCACCGACCCCGGCCGGCACCGCGGTCATAGACTGTCCTTCCTCGACCGCACCGGGGATCCATTCAGAGGTGATCAGCGGTGCCGCACCGGCTTCGGAGGGCAGCGCTCCCGGCCAACTCGCTGGCACCGAGAGCCCGCCGACCGGTGCTGGCCGGTGTGGCCCAGGCGGCCCCGGT
>NZ_QMEX01000187.1 GCF_003284925.1 Mycolicibacter senuensis | reverse complement strand
TTGGCGCGCACGTCGGGACCGTGGTGGTTGGCCGCCCGCATGCCCACCGCCAGCGCTACCGCCAACGCCAGCACCCCGACCACGAACAACGCCGCGACGCCGCCGGTGACCAGCATCGGTTTGCGTTCGCGCTGCTGCATTCCGGTGCTGAAGTCCAGCAGCCGGGAGTCGACGAGCTCCGACTGGTCGACGACGCGCTGGGCGGCCGAGGGAAGATAGCCGCTGTCGGCGTAGTCCGGGAGCGCGCTGTAGGCCAGCGGCTCGATGTCGGCGGTGGCGTTGTAGTCGACCGGCTCGGCCGGGATGTAGGCGTACCCGGAACTGATCACCGCCGGATCCAGTGAGCCGGTGCCGGGGTCCTGTGCCCAGGCCACCGCCCGGGTGGAGGACACGAACAGCGGGGCGTGCGCACTGGCCAGTGCCGCACCACGGGCCAACGCCATGTCGGGTTCCTCGGGCGCGCTGACCGGCAGCGGGCTGGCCTTGTCCAGCTCCGGTTTGATCATCGCGACATTGACGCCGCCCGACCCCACCACGAACAGCCCGTCGGGACGCGACTCCAGCCGTTGCGCGCCGGCTACCAGTTCGGTCAACTCACCGACCGCGCTGTCGTCGTCGGGCGACAGCGGCTGCCGGTGGACCTCGGTGATCTCGCCGTCATCGGAGTTGACCACCGCCAGGGTGGCGGCGTCGGGCTCGACGAACAGCAGGGCGGTACGGGCGTAGCGGGTCGCGCTGCCCACCGCCTGAGCCAGCGCGGCGGCGGCCAGGAACGCCGACACCAGCATCACGTTCTCGACCTTGTGCCCGATCAGGGCCTCGCGCAGCGCGGTGGCTTCGGCCGGGTCGCTCCAGGTCACCCCGGTCGAACTGAGCTGATAGCCGCCCTCGCGAGCACCCTCGCGGGTGCCCAGGATCGCCGAGACCACCCGCTCCGGCGCGCTTTGGGTGTCGGCGCCGACCTCGAAGTCGTCGTGCTCCACCGTGACCCCGTCGGCACCTTCGCCTTCCACCAGGACCATGCGGACGGTCGAGGGGGCTACCGATACCCCGAGAACGATGTCCACAGCTAACCTCCACCCACTGCTGATCGGCCAGTACTGAGGGCCGCACCCCCGCAGGGCCAGCCGATACCGGCTTCATCGCAGCCACGCGGCGGCTGGCACAGCCGAAGGGCTAACCGGACTGGATGAAGTTCTGGTACGAGCGGGACGGCGTCGGCCCGCGCTGGCCCTGATATTTCGACCCTACTCGCGTACTGCCGTATGGGTGCTCCGCCGGACTCGTCAGCCGCAGCAGACACAGCTGGCCGATCTTCATACCCGGCCACAACGTGATCGGCAGATTCGCCACGTTGGACAGCTCCAAGGTGATGTGCCCGGAGAAGCCCGGATCGATGAATCCCGCGGTGGAGTGGGTCAGCAGCCCGAGGCGGCCCAGGCTCGACTTGCCCTCGAGTCGGCCGGCCAGATCGTCGGGCAGCGTGCAGCACTCCAGGGTGGAGCCCAGCACGAACTCGCCGGGGTGCAGCACGAACGGCTCGCCGGGTTTGGGTTCGACCAGCGTGGTCAGCTCGTCCTGCTGCTGGGCGGGATCGATGTGGGTGTAGCGGGTGTTGTTGAACACCCGGAACAGATTGTCGAGGCGGACGTCCACGCTGGACGGCTGGACCAGGGCGTCGTCGAAGGGGTCGATGGCCAGCCGGCCGGCGGCGATCTCGGCCCGCAGATCACGATCGGAGAGCAGCACCGGACGAGCGTATCCGCTCGGCTGGCGCATCGCCCGCCGCGCCGACGGTGCGGTTTGATCGGCTTGTCGGCGGTTCCGCCGACGATTCCGCCCGCTCGGCGCGATCGTTGGCTGCCGGTCGAGCCGCAGGTGCTAGCCTGCTAGCGCAGCAATGCCGATGTAGTTCAATGGCAGAACATCAGCTTCCCAAGCTGAGAACGCGGGTTCGATTCCCGTCATCGGCTCCACGTTTGAGCAGGTCGACGGACCGCCGTTGCGGCGGGCAGACGGCCGCTTCCTACGGCCGGAATCTCAAGGGTTCGGAAACGCGACCTCGGCGGCACTCGCCTTCACGCGCCTCGACCGCGGATCGCCGTGGAGCTAAAGCGGCCTTCGGGTGGCTGGAAAATCAGCCCTTGCGCCCACCTTGGGCCGCAGAACTAAACTAGCCGTACAGTTTAGTTCCAGGAAGGATGCTGACATGGGCGTTTGGTTCATCACCGGAGCTTCCCGGGGGTTCGGCTTGCAGATCGCCCGCGATCTACTTGACCGCGGCCATCAAGTCGTCGCGACCGCGCGCCAAGCGGCCGCCGTCACCGAGGCACTCGGCCCCCACGACAATCTGCTGGCCGTGGCGCTGGACGTCACCGATGAGGCGCAAGCCCGCCAGGCCGTGGCGGCAGCCATAGAGCGCTTCGGGCGCATCGATGTGCTGATCAACAACGCCGGCCGGGGACTGCTCGGGGCGGTCGAGGAGGCGACCGATGCTGAGGTCCGTGCCGTCTACGAGACCAATGTGTTCGGCCTGCTGACCGTCACCCGCGCGGTCACGCCGTTGCTGCGGGCGCAGCGTTCCGGCACGATCGTCAACATCTCTTCGATCGGCGGCTTCGCCAGCTCCCCGGGCTGGGGCGTCTACGCGTCGACCAAGTTCGCCGTCGAAGCGATCTCCGAGGCGCTGCATGCCGAACTGCAACCGCTCGGCGTGCACGCGATGGTCGTGGAGCCCGGCTATTTCCGCACCGACTTCCTCGACTCGTCCAGCCTGCAGATCCAGCAGAACCTCATCGACGACTACGCCGACGGCCCCGCCGGCAAGATGCGCGTCACCGCCGGCGAACGCAACCACGACCAACCCGGCGACCCGGTCAAGGCGGCTGCGGCCATCATCGACGTGGTCGAATCCGAGCGGCCTCCGGTGCGCCTGCAGCTGGGCAACGACACCATCGCGGCGGTGGAGGCCAAGATCGCCCACGTGCAAGCCGAATTGGCCCAGTGGCGCAGCGTCTCGGAATCGACCGATTTCGACGTTGTCGCCTGACACCGGCGGTGCGTCCGGCGAGTACCGCTTCGTCCGGCCCACCGGCGCCCGCAGCGACCGCATCCACCAGGCCATCTTGGACGCGACGGCCGGACTGCTCGATGAGGGCGGTTACGCCGTCGCCACCGTTGATGCCATCGCGGCCCGGTCCGGAGCCAGCAAGGCCACGATCTATAAGCACTGGCCCTCCCGGACTGCGGTGGCAGCCGAGGCTTTCGGACTGCTCATGGCCCAGGCTCTGCCGCTGCCGGACACCGGCAGCACCGGCGGTGACCTCGCGCAGCAGATGGTGCGGGTTTCGGCGTTCTATGCCAGCACCCGGGGCGAGGTGTTCGCGCAGCTGCTCGCCGCCTGCGTCGAGGATGCCGCGGGCGCAGCGTATTTCCGCGAGTACTTCCTGGAGGCTCGACGCGCGGCGATCACCGAGCTGTGGCAGCGAGGCGTCGCCCGCGGCGACGTGCACGCCGACATCGCGGTCGACGATGTCATCGATGTGCTGTTCGGGCCGCTGATCTTCCGGCGCATGACCGGTCACTGCCCCCTCACCGAGGAACACGCCCGCCGACTGGCCGTGGTCGCGCTGCACGGACTGCTGCCCCCGACCTTCCCCGGGGCCGGCTGACCAGACGACAATCACCGGTATGGGTCTCTTCCCGAAGCCGCACGCCACCCTCACCGATGCCGAGGTCGCCGACGCCCTCGGTCGCGCGGTGGCCGTCATCAACCCGCTGCTCGACCTGCTTGCGCAGTCCGATCCGATCGGCCTGCGCAAGCGCACGCGCCGGTTGCTCAGCCCGCCGCGCGGGCTGGCCGACCGGATTCGCCGGCGGCGGCTGAAGCGCCGCCGCCGCGAGGCCGGCCGCGGGCCCAGCAACGCCGACCGTGCCCTCAACGCCGGCGCGCGATTGATGAACGCCGCCGACCTGCCGGGCACCGCCGCCTGGGAACGGATGAGCCGCGATGAGCGCGTGCACTGGTGGGTGCACCGGGTCGGCGCACTGAACACCGTGGTGGTGGCCTCGCCGCGCGTCTTCGGGTGGCTGGCACGGGTGGTGCCGGTCGGCGAGCTGGCCGGATTCGTCAATCACGCCATCGTGCTGTGTGCGCTGGCCCGCGAGTACGGCGTCACCGACCGGCGCGAGCAGGTGCGGCTGCTCGCGGCGGTGCTGTGCCGGCGGGATCTTCCCGACGACCTCGACGTGCCGCCGCCGCCGGATCCCGAGCCGCTCCCCGAAACACCGCCGCCGGGCTGGCGGCCGCTGCGGACCGTCACCTCATCGACCCCGGTGGTGATCACCCGGACCGTCTGGCAGCTGGCCGGGATCCTGCGGGCGACCTTCGAGGAAGCGGCCAAGCGCCCGCACCCGAAGAAGCTCTACCAGCGGCTCAGTCTGCTGCCCGGGATCGGGGCGATCGCCGGATATTTCGGCGAGCGCGGCGCGCTGTCCCGGGCGGCGCAAGACGGTGTGGCCTGGCTCGACCAGCACACCGCCGCTTAGAACACCCGTATCCAGTCGACCAGCATCTCCGCCGGGTAGTTGCCCGGGCCGGGGTCGCCGCCGCCCGAACCCGCGACGGCCAGATTCAGCACCGTGAACACCTGGTAGCCGGGATCATTGAAGGGCCAGTCGGCGATGGAGTTCGCCGGGACCGTGAAGTAGGGCGCGGCGCCGTCGACGTAGTCGCGCCAGAACCGGATGCCGTCGTCGTCCCATCGGCACCGCCAGGTGTGCCAGGCGCTGTCCAGCGCGATCTGCTGGGTGGCCCATTCGGCCCCGTTGGCTTTGGTGTGGACGGTGGTCGCCGAGGGCCAGTTGCCGTTGCCGTACCACTCCAGTACGTCGATCTCGCCGCGATCCTCGTTGCCCATCCACCAGGCGGGCCAGGCGCCGGGCGTCAGGCAGTTCAGCTTGATGCGGGCTTCCCAGGTGTGGCCGATACCGCCGGTCCACCGGCTCTGGACCTTGCCGCTGTAGTAGGTGTTGCCGTCCTTGGCGGCCCGCAGCACCAGGTTGGACTTGCCGTCGAGGAACACATTGCGGCGATCGTCGCGGTACTGCCCGACGTTTTCGGGCCGCTCCCAGAAGGTCGGGTCCTTCATGGATTCGCGGGCTCGCGCCACGATCCACTTCGCCGAATCCGGGGCGGAGCCGGCGGGGCCGTCGAACTCGTCACTGAACAGGTAGGTCTGGGCCGGCGCGGCGGGCAGCGGGTGCACCGGCGACGGCCGCGCCCACGCCTCCGGGATGCGCATCGCGGTGGCCAGCATCCCGATCCCGGTGGTCAGCATCAGGCTGCGTCGATTGATCTCGGGCATCTTCGAATGGTGCCATCGATCGGTGCCGGCGGCACGGCAGAACGCCGGTTAGAAGACGCGCACCCAGTCGATCAGCATGTCCGCCGGGTAGGACCCCTGCCGCGCGTCCCCGCCCCCGGAACCGCCGACCGCGAGGTTCAGGATCGGGAACACGGTGTAGCCCGGATCGTTGAAAGGCCAGACGCGGACCGGTTCCTCGATGTCTTCGATGCCCACGGCCGGGACGGAAAAGTAGGGCTCCATCCCCTCGACGTAGTCCTGCCAGAAGTACATGCCGCTGGCGTTCCAGGTGACGCGCCAGTTGTGCCAGTTGCCGTCGACCGGGAACGCGAAGGTTTCGAACGCGGTGCCATAGGGGTTGGCGTGCACGGTGGTGCCGGACGGCCACTCGCCGTTGCCGTACCACTCCATCATGTCGATCTCGCCTTCGCGGCCCGGGTCGTCGTTGGACAACCACCACGCGGGCCAGCAGCCCGCGGTCTGGCAGTTCAGCTTGATCCGGGCTTCCCAGGTGGTACCGATACCGCCACGCCAATTACCGTGCACCAGCCCGCCGAAGTAGGTGTTGCCCTCCTGGGTGGCACGGATGACCAGGTTGGACTTGCCGTCGAGGAAGACGTTCTGGCGGCTGTCGCGGTACTGGTAGAAGTACTCCGGCCGGTCCCAGCCGACCGGGCGGCGGATCGGGGTGCGGTGGTTGGAGATCGTCCACTTCGATCGGTCGGGCGCGGAACCGGCCGGGCCGTCGAACTCGTCGTGCCAGATGA
>NZ_QMEX01000186.1 GCF_003284925.1 Mycolicibacter senuensis | reverse complement strand
CGAGCGCCCCGACACCCAGCATCAACATGACTTGGCGGCGGCTCATCTCAGGCACGGTGGCAATGTAACCCACGCCGGAACCGTCTCAAACCAGGCGTGCCCCGCCTGTCGGTGGGCTACGTCACTCGCTTTGGTCGGCACTGTCATCGAGCACACCGACCGCAATCCCGTAGGGCAAAAACCGTACTTTTCGCTTGGGATCGGGGTTGCGTTGGCTGGCCCGCAGTGCGTCGATCTCGGTGGCGTAGACCTGCTCGACCCGGGCCGCGCCGTCGTCGCCGACGGTGTAGATGGCCCACACGCCGTCGCCGGTCTCGCCCGTGGTCGGCGGCCCGGACCGCGCCGCCTGGGCCAGATCGGCGAGAATCCCGCCCCAGCCCGCCCGGTTGCCCGTGCCGAGCGCTCCGGAGAACCGGTCGAATGCGGCGCGCAGCCCCTCGCCGGCCTCGCGCATCATCCGGTCCAGGTCCTCAGAATCGAATCCGAATGCACCGTCGTTGCTCATCGCCAACCCCTTCCGGCCCGGTGTCCCACCCCAGTGTGCCCGCGGCGGGCGGGATCCGGCCAGTGTCAGGCGGCGTCGACCCGGTCGCGCTCGTCGATCAGCCGCCGCCCGCTGCTAAGCCGGCGGCGCATCGCCCACAGGTAGTAGCGCGACGGCAACCAGCGGATCGGCCGCGGCACCAGGCGGTACACCGGCGGCAGCACCGCCATCAGCGCGTCGAACAGCTGCTGATCGCGCGGGCTCCAGGTCCAGTGCAGTTGCTCGCGGAGTTGCGGCGGCAGCAGGCCTCGGGTGATCCACCGGTTCAACGGCATACCGAGCCGGATCAGCAGCGGCGAGTCGCCGCCGCGGAACAGCTCGTGGCAGAACGCCCGAACATGGTCGTCGATGGTCAGCTCGTCGAGCTTGCGCTGCCAGTACTGCTCGAACTCGGCGCGGGTCGGCGGCCACATCTCCGGCTTGACCTGCAGCGTGGTGCCGTAGACCGCCGACTGCTCATACAGCCGTTCGGCGGTGGCGTCGTCCATCGGGCCCAGGAAGCGCTCGTAGAGGTCTTGGCCGTTCTTATAGAGCGTGGCCGCCACCCACAGCTGCAGATCGGGGTCGAAGCCGTTGTAGGGCACCGGGCCGTCCGGCTTCGACTTCACCGGCACGTGCGCCTGGTTGACCATCTTGGCCACGGCGCGCCGCTCCTCCTCGGTGCCGAGGGTGGTGACGTAGATGTAGGTCATGGTGGTGCGCAGCCGGTCCAGCGGCCGGGACAGCACCGTGGAGTGATCGGCGACGCCGTGTCCGACGCCGGGCTCGGCCAGCTGCAGCAGCACCGTCACGCCCGCGCCGAGGAACAGGAAACCCTCACCGACGTAGTCGGCCAGGTCCAGACCCCGGTCGACCGGTGGCTGGGACTGCCGGATAGCCATGGCCGGATCCTCTCCACTATGCAACGATTCAACAATAATTGTTGCATTGTTCCGAGTTGTTGGCAATGTTCCCGGCGGTAGATTCGACCCCGATGGCCGCCAATCCGTTGTTTGCGCTGCTCGGGACGCCAGACGAGTCCGACGCCGATGCCCCCATCCTGCGGGCCGCGCTGGAGCAGTTCGCCCTCACCGGGGTCCGGCGGACCAGTACCGACGACATCGCCCGCCGCGCCGGGATCAACCGGGCCACGCTCTACCGGCGACTGGGCGCCAAGAGCGATATCGTCGCGGCCGCGTTCCTGTATGAGGCCGGGCGGGTGCTGACGCAGATCGACTCCGGCACCGGCCTGTTGGCCGACCATCCGGCCGACGCCGAGATCGACGATTACATCGTGCGGTTCTGCACCACCACCCTGGTCACGTTGCGCGACAACCGATTACTGCACCAGCTGCTCGAGGTGGACCGCGACGAGACGCTCCGAGCGCTGACGATCGGAGCCGGTGACGTGGTCGAGCTGGCCTCGGCGTTCCTCGCCGAGCGCATCCGGTTGGTGCGGGAGCGCTCCGGCGGCTCGACCGACGCAAGCGAGATCGCTTCGCTGTCAGCGGTGCTGGCCCGGCTGACCCAGTCGCTGCTGCTGACACCGGGCGGGCCGCCGCACTTGCACAGCCACGCCGAGATCACGGCGTTCTCCGCCTCGGTGTTGGTTCCGCTGATCCGCGGGCGGGCTTAGTTCTCCGGAACGGTGATCGGTATCGGTATCGGCACCAAGGGAATTCGCAGGTACTCGGTCGTCATCGGCACGGTCGTGGTCGGCGGCACCGTGCTGCTCGGCGGCACCGTGGTGCTCGGTGGTGCGGTCGTGGTCGGGGGTGCGGTCGTGGTCGGGGGTGCCGTCGTCGTGGTGGGCGCGGTGGTGCTCGGCGGCGGAGTCGTGGTGGTGGGGGGCGCCGTGGTGGTGGTGCTCGGTGGGGCGGTGGTAGTCGGCGGCGGTGCCAGTGTGGTAGCCACCGGCGGCGGTGCCGGTACGGGCGTGCTGGGCGGCGGTGGCGGTAACGCGCTGGACGACGGGACCGGCGACACCACCACGGCGCTGGTCTCCGGCTGCACCGGCGCCTCTGTCTCCGAGCTGCCCGCCAGGCTGTAAAGCGCGCCGGCGATCGCGATCAGCGCCACCAGGATGCCGACACCGAGCGCATACCGCGGCCACCGCGCCGGGTGGCGACGGCCAGCAACCGGCGGGGGGACCGATGCGGCCGGACGACGCCCGGTGCCGGGCGCCGGATCATAAGGATCCTCGACGTAGGGCACCGGTTCGGCGCCGGCACTGCCGTCCTCCTGCGACCAGGCGTAGGCGTCCACGACACCGGAACCGGGGCCTGACGTCACCGTCGGCGCCAGCTGGGTCGCACCGATTGCGTCCGCTTCCCGGGTGACATCGTCGGCCTGCGGGTCGTACATATGCTGACTACCTTGGATCGACAGCGGCTAGGGTCGTGACCACGTTAGGGGCACGGCGAGGTGAGCCGCCACCGTCGAGACCATAGGGTTATACAACCGTTAGCGGCAACGACTTTCGGGTGCGGAACTGGAAGGTCGCACCGCCGCTGACCTTGGTCACCATCACCTCGGGCAATTCCTTGGCCTCGGTGTCGGTTTGGGTCAGTTGTGCCGTCCACTCGTCGTCGGACCCTTCGACGCTGACCCGCAGCAGCGGGTTGACCGCGGTCGCGATGGCCTGCAACGGGTTGACCGCGGCCGGCGAACACAGCGAAATCCAGGCACCGTCGTCGTGCGCAGCTGAGCGATGCACCGCGATCCGGTCCTCAGCGATCTCGGCGCGCACGTAGCCGGCCGGATTGAGCAACGGGTGCAACTCGAAGGTGCGCAGCGCCCCGGCGATGTCGTCGGAGAGCCGCATGGCGTTCTTGATGCGCATCGCGCCCAGCCCGGCCAGCCCGGTCAGCTGACGGCGGCCCACCGAGACCGCCAGCTCGTCGGTGTCGGCCCGCGCGCGCACCGCCAGCGCGAACGACAGGTACAGCAGGTGCATCTGCAGACACACCTCGTCGGCCATCCGGACCAGTGCCGAGTGGGAGAACGCGGTGAAGTCGACATCGGACAGCAGCGGCCCAGTGTAGTCCGACAGTCCCTCATCGGCCGGATCGATCTCACCGAGTTGCCAAGTGGCGGCGTTGGTTTCGCTGATCACCGCCAACGCGGGGATCGGCTGGGCGTCCGGATAGGACTCATCGATGATGACGGTCCAGCAGCAGTGCGGCTGCCGGTCGGCCGGGGTGCGGGGCGGCCGGTGCACCGGGCGGCACTGCGCCTTGACGTTGGTGGCCACCGCGGTGGCGTCGAACGTCGGGTCCTCGATGGTGTGGCACATGCCGAAGACGTAGTCCTCGCCCATCGGCTCGACGTCGAGCAACGCGCCGCAGCTGGCCAACTCGAATTCGCCATTCCAGCGGTCGTGGACGGTGAAGCGGAAGTCCATGAACTGCGGCGGTGAGCCGATGTCGAACTGCAGGCCCTTGAAGATGGTGGGCACATCGTCGCCGACGTAGCCCAGCGCCCGCTGCATGCGCTGGGTGTAGACCGGGCTCGAGCCCGCCCACTCCTCGATAGCGATCTGCAGCATCTCCTCGCGGCCGAACTCCTGGATGCACCAGGCCATCCCGGAGCGGTCGATCATGTGCCCGATCAGCAACAGTTCGGGTACCAGCACGGCCAACTCGTCGCGCGACAGCGACGCATACCTGGATTCGGTCACAGAAGAAAAAATAGATCGGACTATGTTATAAAGTCAACAATGGGTATTTCCGCTGGTACTGCCGCATCTCCCGGTCCGACCCGGCGAACCGCCGCGCCCCGCAAGCGGGGCGACGACACTCGTGCCCGGATCATCGAGGAGACGGTGCGCTGCATCACCGACGAGGGCTTCGGCGCGGCCACCGCCAAGCACGTCGCCGAACGGGCCGGGGTGACCTGGGGCGTCATCCAGTACCACTTCGGCGACCGCAACGGGCTGCTGATGGCCGTGGTCGACGACGGTGTCGCCCGGTTGCTGACGAGCCTGTCGGCGGTCGACGTCGGCGGACTGGAGCTGCGGCAGCGCATCGAGGCCGTCGTGGACACCGCGTGGCGCTGCTACGCCAGCCCGACCTCACTGGCGGCGTTCGAGATCCTGCGAGCCACCCGCGGCAGCCTCGGTGAGCAGTCCCGCGAGCACCTGCTGCAGATGAACGAAGCGATCAACCGGCTGGGCGTGCTGGTCTCTGATGACCCGGCGGATTCCGGTGTGGTCGAGGTGATCTGGGCGTCGCTGCGGGGAATCGTGTTGGCACAGATGATCGTCGGCGGCGAATTCGACTGGCAAACCGAACGGCGGGCGCTGATCGAGATGGTCAGCCACTACTTGGAACGCGAGCGCCGATAACTACGCGGACTGGTCCGAAGGCCCGGTGCGCCAATGGGTCGGCAGCGGCTGGCCCTCCCGCGGTCGGTTGTGATAGGCCCAGGATGACGCCAACCAGCCGTTGCCGTTGGTCAGCGTGGTGACCGGCTGGCCGTCCTGCTCCTCGTTCTTCTTGCCCGTCTTCTGGCCGCGAGCACCGCTGGTGTCGGTCATTGCGCCCTGGCCGGCTGTCGTTCCCATCAGCGCCTCTTGGAACGCCGTGCCCGGCGGCAAAGCGCTCACGGCCGGCAATCGGGTCTCGGCAGCGGCCAGGGTGAACGCGGTCGGCCGCAGTTGCGGTGCCGCGCTGGCCCATCTCGGCGGTACCGACAGTCGCCCGACCGGGACCGCCCGGCCCATGCCGGCACCGACGGCCGGCGTGGTCGACGACGACAGCACACCGCGCGGGCCCAGCCCCTCGAAGGTCAACGCACCCTCGACGCCACCGCGCACGAACAGCAGCCGTCCCCAGCCGGCGCCGTTGGACACCACGGTGTACATGCTGGAGTCGAAGCTGATCCCGCTGGCGGCGACGCTGGTATAGGGCGTCAGCGGATTCAGCAGGTCGGCCAGCGACTCCGACGACGTACCCGACGTCCCGGTCGATGTCGACAGCTGTTGCAGCACGCCGTGTATCGCGCCGTTGAGGTGTGCCTGAGCACTGGTCCCGGCCGCATGTGAGGCCGCAGCTGACTGGACGCCCGGACCGGCCGGGTTGGTGGTGCGCGGCGGCTGGTCCACGGCCGGCAGGGCGCTGGCCGGCGTAGCAACGGCTGCATACCCGTACATCGCGACGGCGTCCTGCGCCCACATCTCGCCGTAGTGCGCCTCGGTCGCGGCGATGGCCGGAGTGTTCTGGCCCAGGAAGTTGGTGGCGACCAGCGCCGCGAGCAACGCCCGATTGGCGGCCACCTCGCCCGGCGGCACGGTCGCGGCAAACGCGGCCTCGTAGGCCGCCACCACAGTCTTGGCCTGGATGGCGGTCTGCTCGGCCTTGACGGAGCTCGCCTGCAGCCACGCCACGTAGGGCATCGCCGCCTTGACCATCGCCGCCGATGCCGGCCCGGACCATTCGTGGCCGGTCAGGCTGGCGATCACCTCCGCATACCCGACGGCAGCCAACTCCAGGTCGGCGGCAAGGGCATCCCAGGCCGAGGCCGCCGCGAGCATCGGCGCCGCACCGGGGCCGGTGTACATCCGCCCGGAATTCACCTCCGGGGGGAGCAGCGCGAAATCCATGCCGGCTCCCACTCAGCCCGCGGCCGGCGGTCGGGGCACGACCGTGCGTCGATTCGAAACGGCGCGAGACGTCGCCG
>NZ_QMEX01000185.1 GCF_003284925.1 Mycolicibacter senuensis | reverse complement strand
CGGCGATCAGCAGCGTCGACACCCCCAGCTCCGTGGCCGCCCGCACCGCCTTGGCCGTCAAGACGTCGGCCACCGACTCCTGGAAGCCGGCCGCCACATCGGCGGGGACGAAGTCGGGGTTGGCCTCCACGTAGCGGGCCACCGCGGTTTTGAGCCCCGAGAAGCTGAACGCATAGGGGGCGTCGCGCGCACCGGTCATCCCACGCGGGAACACCACGGCGCCGGCGTCGCCGGTGCGGGCCAGCTCGTCGAGCACCCGCCCGCCCGGGTAACCCAGCCCAAGCAGCCGGGCCACCTTGTCGTAGGCCTCCCCCGCGGCGTCATCGACGGTGCTGCCCAGCTCCACGATCGGCTCCCCGAGCGATCGCACGTGCAGCAGGTGGGTGTGGCCGCCGGAGACCAGCAGGGCCACACACTCGGGCAGCGGCCCGTGGGCGTAGACGTCGGCCGCCAGATGCCCGCCCAGGTGGTTGACCGCGTAAAACGGCACCCCCCAGGCGGCCGCATAGGCCTTGGCCGCGGCCACGCCCACCAGCAGCGCGCCGGCCAGGCCGGGCCCGATGGTGGCAGCCACCGCATCGGGGCGTTGCACCTCGGCCGTCTCGAGTGCCCGGCGCATGGTCGGGCCCAGCGCCTCCAGGTGGGCGCGCGAGGCGATCTCGGGCACCACCCCGCCGAACCGGGTGTGCTCTTCGACGCTGGAGGCCACCTCGTCGGCCAACAGCGTCAGCGTGCCGTCGGCCGCCAGCCGGGTGATGCCGACACCTGTTTCATCGCACGAGGATTCGATGGCCAGAACTGTTGTCACGAGAGCGCCTCCCGCCGCATCAGGTAGGCGTCCGCGCCGTTGCGGTAGTAGCGCTTGCGCACACCGGTCTCGACGAAGCCGACGTCGCGGTAGAGCCCGATCGCCGCGGCATTGTCGGTACGGACCTCCAGGTGCACGACGCCACCGTCGGCGTATTCCAGTAGGTCGGCCAGCAGCCGCCGTCCGATGCCACGGCCCTGGTGAGCCGGGTCCACCCCGATGGTGTGTACCTCGAACTCGAACGGCGGGGTGCGTCCCAGCCGGGCGATCCCGCCGTAGCCGACCAGCCGGTCACCGAGCCGGGCCGCGACATAGTGGTGGTCAGCGGCGCCGATGGCCCGGCGGAACGCCGCGGGCGGCCACGGGTCGTCACCGCCGAACAGCTGGGCCTCCAGTTCGGCGCAGCGCGCCGCATCGCTGTCGAGCAGCGCACCGATCACCACCGGCACCACCGCAGCATCGCGTGGTTTGGCATCGGGGCGCCGCAGGTACAACGGCACCAGCGGCGCCGGCTCGCTGTCCCAATCACGTACCGCCGCAACCAGTCCCATCGGTGTGGGATAGGCCACGTCGATCACCGGCAGGCCGAACAGGCCGGCGTGCGCCGGCGAACCGGCCACCGCCGCGGCGTCGCCGAGGTCGACGTCGGCCGGGGAACTGACCGCGGGGCCGGCCACCCGGACCCCGTCGCGGTAGCGCGCCCAGTACACCTCGCGACGCCGTGCGTCGGTGACCACCAGGGTTGCTCCGGTGGTGCAGACCCCGATGGCGTCCAGGCTGCAGACTCCGTGGACAGCGATGCCCAACGCATGTCCGTAGGCGGCGGCGCTGGCCATGCCGACCCGCAGCCCGGTGAACGGCCCCGGCCCGCAGCCCACCACCACCGCCGTCAGATCGTTCATGCCCAGCCCGGCGTCGGCCAGTGCGGCAATGACATTGGGGGTGAGCCGCTCGGCGTGCGCGCGCGCATCCAGGGTGACCCGCTCGGCGAGCACGCTGCGCCGGCCCGTCTCCGCTAGCACGAGTCCTGCGGTGACCGCTGGCGTGGCGGTGTCGATGGTCAGGATCGCCCCGATCATGGTGTGTGCCATCGCCAGGTCGCGGTGCGGGTCTCGGTGTCGGCGCCGCGGTCCAGCCGGATGTCCAGGTGCCGCTCCGAGAGTCGCTCGGCCAGTCCTTCGCCCCACTCCACCACGACGACGGCGTCGTCGAGTTCGGTATCCAGATCCAGCGAGTCCAATTCAGCCAGCAGGTCCAGTCCCGATTCGTCGAGCAGCCGGTAGAGGTCGACGTGGATCATCGCCGGGTCACCGGGCCGGCGGGCCCGATGTTCGCGGGCCAGCACGTATGTCGGCGAGGTGACCGGACCCTCGACGTCCAGTGCTATGGCGATCCCCTTGGCCAGCACCGTCTTTCCGGCACCGAGCGGTCCGGACAACACCACCACATCGCCGGCGCGCAGCTGCGCGCCCAGGCGTGTTCCCAGCGCCACGGTGTCTTCGGGCGTCGCCAGGTGCTGCGTGTCAGCCACTGCGCCCGGCCTTCCGGCGCAGTCGGCGGGTCAGCGTGACCCGGCGGGGGGTGGCCCGCTCCACCAGCCGCACCAGCGCGTCGTCGATGATGTCGGGTTCCTCCAGCTGCACCAGGTGCCCCGCTCCGGGCACGATCACCAGCTCACAGTCCCACAGCGCGGCCGCCATCGCCCGTGAGTAGCCGTCCGGGGTGAGCAGATCGCGGTCGCCGCAGGCAACCAGGGTCGGGATCTTGGCCAACGTCTCCAGTGCGGCACTCTCGTCGTGCACCTCCAGTGCGTGCAGGAAACCCACCATGGTGGCCACCGGGGTGGTGTGCATCATCTCCTCGGAGAACGCCACCACGCTCGGGCTGATCTGGTCGGTGCCGTAGGAGGCGGCGCGCAGGATCGGCGCGATCACCCGGCGGGCCGCACCGCGGCCGCGGTGCACCAGGCCCGGGGCGTAGCGCACGGTGAACTGAACCGCCTCCAGGGCCGGGTTGCGCAGGATCTCCCCCAACGGTGATCGGGAAACACCTTTGGCCGCCGAGGAGATCAATGCCGCACCCACGATCCGGTTGCGGTAGCGCTGCGGAAACTGCCGGGCATGCGACAACACGGTCATGCCGCCCATCGAATGCCCGACCAAGACCACCGGCCCACGCGGCACCGTCGCGGTCAGCACCGCCTCCAGATCCTGACCGAGCCGCGGCACGGTGTAGGTATCCGGCGGGGCGACCGTGGAATCACCGTGGCCGCGTTGGTCGTAGAAGACCATCCGGACCTGGCGACCCCATTCGGCGGTCAGCCGCGCCCGCTGAAAGTGGAACGAGCCCATCCGCAGGCAGAAACCGTGCGCGAACACCACGGTCAGCGGCGCGTTGCGGGGGCCCACATCGCGGACCGCCAGTTCGACGCCGTCGTCGGTGACCACCACCGAACTGTGGTCGTGCACCAGGATCTCGAAATCCTCAGCGGCATAGGGATCGTCGGCGGTGGTGCGGCGGGTCAGCGAGCGCGCGATGGTGGATCCGGCGATGGTGCCGACAGCGGTCAGCCCGGCCGCCCCGGCCAGCCAGCCACCGGCTCGCAGCCGGGCGCGCCGCCGCTTAACGGCCATCGGACCCGGCCCCCCGGTAGGTTCTGGCGACCCGTCCGCGCGGTGAGTTCACCACCTCGTAGTGGATGGTGCCCAGCGCGTCGGCCCAGTCCTGGGCGATCGGCTCGCCATTGGTTCCGGGCCCGAACAAGATGACCTCGTCACCCTCGGTCACGTCGACCGGCCCGGGGCCGAGGTCGACGACGAACTGGTCCATGCAGACCCGTCCGACGCTGGGCCGGCGCCGGCCGTTGATCAGCACGTCGAACCGGCCGCTCAGCGGGCGGAACACCCCGTCGGCGTAGCCCATCGGCACCAGCGCCAGCGTGGTGTCGGCCGCGGCGGTCCAGGTGTGCCCGTAGGAGACCGCCTCGCCGGCCTTGATCGAGCGGACCAGCACCACAATGGATTTCAGCGTCATGGCGGGGACCAGGCCCATGTCGCCACGCTCGGGGAGCGGGCTGAGCCCGTAGACGGCGATACCGGGCCGCACCATGTCGAAGGCCAGGTCCGGCCGGGTCATCACCCCGGCAGAATTCGCGAGGTGGGCCACCTCGAACGTCAGGCCCTTATCGCGGGCCAGCGCGAGCATATCGGAGAACCGTTGTGCTTGAACGTTGTTCACCGGGTTGTCGGCTTCATCAGCGCAGGCCAGGTGCGACATCAGCCCCCGCACCCGGATCGCGTCGTCGGCGACAGCGCGGCGCAGCGCACCCAGCAGCTCGGGGTAGCCGGCGGCGCCGATGCCGTTGCGGTTCATGCCGGTGTCGGCCTTGACCGTCACCGTGGCGGTGTGCCCGGTGCGGGCCACGGCGTCGAGCAACTCGTCGAGCTGCCGCACCGAGGAGACCGCGATCTGCACGTCGGCGGTCAGGGCGGGCGCGAAGTCGGTGTCGGGGCCGTGCAGCCACGCCAGTACCGGGGCGGCGATACCGGCCGCCCGCAACGCCAGCGCCTCATCGACGGTGGCGACCCCGAGTTCGGCTGCTCCGGCCGCCAATGCCGCTCTCGCCACCTGGGCGGCGCCGTGGCCGTAGCCGTCGGCCTTGACCACGGCCATCATCTCGGCGGCGCCGGCCTGGTCGGACAGCACCCGCACGTTGTGGGCGATGGCATCCAGGTCCACCAGGGCTTCGCCGAGCAGACCCGCCGTTCGGGATGTCACAGTCATGTCGGTCTCGATTGTCCCAGAACCCGCCGGATGCCCCCGTCCCCCCGCCGAACGTGTAACCACTGCGAAAAGTCGGCCGGAAAATCGCAGCAGTTACACACTCGGCGGAAAAAAGGGCTGCCGGGACCCAAAATCAGTGGGCGAAGTGCTGCTGATCGTCAAAATGGCCCCCGGGCTTGAGCCGGTCCAGGGCGGTCACCGCCTTCAGGGTGTCATCGAAGAGCGCCCGGGCGAGGTCTGCGGAGAGCCCCTCGCGCACCACCACGCGCAGCACGGCGACGTCCTCGGCGCCCTCGGGCATGGTGTAGGCCGGCACCTGCCAGCCGTACGTGCGCAGCTCGTGGGAGACGTCGAACTCGGTGTAGCCACGATCACCCGCGAGGCGGCAGCTGACCACCGGGATCGCCGACCCATCGCTGATCACCTCGAAGTGCTCGCTCGCGGCCAGCTGGTGCGACAGCCAGCGGGCGGTGTCGGAAAGCGTCCGCATCACCTCGGTGTAGCCGCTGCGACCCAGGCGCAGGAAGTTGTAGTACTGGCCGACGACCTGGTTGCCCGGTCGGGAGAAGTTCAGCGTGAAGGTGGGCATGTCCCCGCCCAGGTAGTTGACCCGGAACACCAGTTCCTCGGGCAGATAGTCGGCGCCCCGCCACACCACGAACCCGATACCCGGGTAGGTGAGCCCGTACTTGTGGCCGCTGACGTTGATCGACACCACCCGCGGCAGCCGGAAGTCCCACTTGAGGCCCGGGTGCAGAAACGGCACCACGAACCCGCCGCTGGCCGCGTCCACGTGCACCGGCACGTCCGCTCCCCCGCCGGCGGCCAGGGCGTCCAGCGCCTCGCAGATCTGCTCGACGGGCTCCAGTTCACCGGTGTAGGTGGTGCCCAGGATCGCCACCACCCCGATGGTGTTCTCGTCGACGGCGTCGACGACCTGCTCCGGGGTGATCACGTAGCGGCCCTGCGCCATCGGCAGGTAGCGGGGCTCGACGTCGAAGTAGCGGCAGAACTTCTCCCACACCACCTGCACGTTGGAGCCCATCACCAGATTCGGGGTGCGGTTGCGCCAGTCATCGCCAACGCGCTGTCGCCACCGCCATTTCATCGCCAGCCCGCCGAGCATCACCGCCTCACTCGAGCCGACGGTGGACACCCCGATGGCGCTGGCGGGGTCGTCGTCGCGCAGGTTCTCGGCGTGGAACAGGTCGGCGACCATGGCCACGCAGCGCTGCTCGATGGCCGCGGTGGCCGGATATTCGTCCTTGTCGATCATGTTCTTGTCGAACGACTCGGCCATCAGCGCCGACGCCTCCGGGTCCATCCAGGTGGTGACGAAGGTGGCCAGGTTCAGCCGGGAGCTGCCGTCGAGCATCAGCTCGTCGTGGATGAAGCGGTAGGCGGCCTGCGGCTCCATCGCCTCGTCGGGCATCCGCAGCGCCGGGACCGGTGAGGTGAACAGCCGCCCGGTATAGGCCGGGGCGATGGTGTGCGCGGGGACGGACGGGTGGGAATGGGTCACAGCGACTCCTCTTCTCAGAGCTCGGCCAGAGCGGTGCGGATGTGGGCCAGGATGCGCGACGCCGACGTGGGGGTGTCGCCGGGTCCGGGGTCGG
>NZ_QMEX01000184.1 GCF_003284925.1 Mycolicibacter senuensis | reverse complement strand
CCGCGCTCAGTTGCGGCTGATGTCGACCGGGTGGGTGGCCAGCAGCGCCGTGGGCCACGGCTGGCGTCGCAGCGCCCGACTCCACACGTCGACCCGGGGCGGGACCAGCACGTCTGAGGGCAAGGCCGACAGCACGATCCAGTCGTCGCGCTCGATCTCGCCTTCGAGCTGGCCGATGGTCCAGCCGGCGTAGCCGGCGAAGATCCGCACCCCCTCGACGTGGGGGGCGATGGACTCCGGTTCGGCGTCGAGGTCGACCATCACCAACCGGCCGTCTATATGGCGCACGCCCGGCACATCGTTGGGATCCGCGCCGACCTTCAACAGTCCGACGCACAATGCCGCGTCGCGTTTCACCGGGCCGCCGATGAACATCGTCTTCGGCTTGGCGGCCAGCTCGGACCACTGCGGCAACACGTTGTAGACGGCGGTCTCGCTGGGTCTGTTGAGCACCACGCCCAGCGTGCCGCCGTCGTTGTGCTCGACCACGTAGATCACGGTGCGGCGAAAGGTGGGTTCGAGCAGGTCGGTGTTGGCCAGGAGCAACGTCCCGGCCCGTACCCGATGCGCGGCGGGCGCGACGTAGTCCTCTGGGTCTTCGGGTTGCGCCACCCTCCCATCATGGCACCCGAACCCGGCGATCGGGGGCGACCTGTACCGAACGTCGAGCGACCGCCAAGATTTGTACTCTGGTCTGGGGCCGGTGCCGCGCCGCCGCCCGCGTCCGGAAGTAGGTCTTTTGGTGGACACCCGCGCACCCGCATCGCTGTGGCGATCGGCGCGCAGCCTGCCGGAGTTCTGGCGCCTGTTAGAGCTGCGTGCCGCAAGCCAGTTCGGCGACGGCTTGTTTCAGGCCGGCCTGGCCGGCGCCTTGCTGTTCAATCCCGATCGGGCCGCGGCGCCGTGGGCGATCGCGGGCGCGTTCGCCGTGCTGTTCCTGCCCTATTCGGTGCTGGGGCCGTTCGCCGGGGCACTGCTGGACCGCTGGGATCGGCGCCTGGTGCTGGTGGTGGCCAACATCGCCCGCCTGGTGCTGGTACTGGGTATCGCCGCACTGTTGGCCGTGGGCGCCGGAGATCTGCCCGTGCTGTGCGCGGCCCTGATCGCCAACGGGTTCACCCGTTTCATCGCCTCCGGGTTGTCGGCGGCGCTGCCCCACGTGGTGCCGCGCGAGCAGGTCGTCACGATGAACGCGCTGGCGATCGCCACCGGTGCGGTGGCGGCCTTCCTGGGCGCGAACTTCATGCTGGTGCCGCGCTGGCTGGTGGGCGCCAACGATCGTGGCGCGGCGTCGATCATCGCGGCGGTGGCGATCCCGGTCGCGATCGCGCTGCTGCTCTCGCTGCGTTTCGGCCGCCACGTGCTCGGCCCCGATGACACCAAGCGCGCCATCCACGGCTCGGTGCTCTACGCGGTGACGACGGGCTGGCTGCACGGGATTCGGACGGTGCGGGACCGGCCCACCGTCGCGGCGACGCTGTCGGGGCTGGCCGGCCACCGGATGGCGTTCGGCATCAACACCCTGCTGGTGCTGGTGATGGTGCGCCACGTCGGCGAGCACACGGTTTCGGGGCTGGGCACCACCGCCTTGTTCGTCGCCGCGGCCGGTGCGGGATCGTTCCTGGCCACCCTGCTCACCCCGCCGGCGGTCCACCGCTGGGGCCGGTACGCCACCGCCAACGGGGCACTGGCGGCGGCGGCGGTGATCCAGTTCGCCGGGATCGGCCTGTACCTGCCGGTGCTGGTGTTGTGCGGATTCCTGCTCGGGGTGGCCGGGCAGGTGGTCAAGCTGTGCGCGGACACCGCCATGCAGATCGACGTCGACGACGCGCTGCGCGGACACGTGTTCGCGGTGCAGGATTCACTGTTCTGGGCGTCGTTCATCCTGGCCGTGTCCGCCACCGCGGCGGTGATTCCCCCCGACGGGCAGGCGCCGTGGCTGATCGTGGCCGGAACGTTGTTGTACCTGGCCGGCCTGGCGGGGCACAGCCTGATCGGGCGGCCCCGGGATCCGGTGAGCGGCATACAGTACGGGCATGGCTGAAACCCAATCGATCGTCGCCGATCTGAGTGCCGAGAGCGACGACCTCGACACGCTGGTGGCCCCACTCACCGACAGTCAGTGGGGTACGCCCACCCCGGCGGTGGGCTGGTCCATCGCCCATCAGATCGCGCATCTGCTGTGGACGGACCGGGTCGCGTTGCTGGCCATCACCGACGAAGCCGGCTTCGGCGACCAACTCGCGGCGGCGATGGGCGATCCGACCGGCTTCGTCGACGCCGGCGCGGCCGAGTTGGCCACCGCGGCGCCGGGTGATCTGCTGGCGGACTGGCGCTCGACGCGCGCGCAGCTGCACCAAGCCCTGCTGGGTGTCCCCGACGGCCGCAAGCTGCCGTGGTTCGGCCCGCCGATGAGCGCGGCGTCCATGGCCACCGCGCGACTGATGGAGACCTGGGCGCACGGCCTGGACGTCGCCGACGCGCTCGGGGTGCGACGGGCCGCGACCGCGCGGCTGCGGTCCATCGCGCATCTGGGGGTGCGAACCCGCGACTACGCGTTCACCGTCCACAACCTGACCCCGCCGGCCGAACCGTTTCACGTGGAACTACACGCACCCGGTGGTGGGGTGTGGACGTGGGGCCCGGTGAATGCCGAGCAGCGGGTGACCGGTTCGGCTGAGCATTTCTGTTTCCTGGTCACGCAGCGCCGGCCGCTGGGCGACCTCGACGTCGCCGCGCTCGGCGCGGATGCCCAGCGCTGGCTGGAGATCGCCCAGGCTTTCGCGGGACCTCCCGGCTCCGGGCGATGAGCGCGCCAGCGCGAAGCGAGCCGGAGCCCACCCAACACAGCTCCGGGCGATGAGCGCGCCAGCGCGAAGCGAGCCGGAATTCGGCGACGAGTCGCGTCGTCAGATTTCGACTCGCTAGAGCCGTCGGGGCGCAGACTCCGCTAGCGCCGTCGGGGCGGAGACTCAGCAGAGCCGCCCGTGCCGCCAGCGGCTCAGAACCAGGCGATGATCCCGCCCAGGATCATGTCGAACGAGTTCAGCAACGCCTGGAACATGTTCACGTTGGCGGTGTCGATCATGTGGTACGTCGTGTGCCCGATCACCTCGTCGGTCGCGGAGCCGATCTCCTCCGGCGACAAGCCCAGGTATGCCAGGTGGTCGCTGAACATGCCGCCCATTTGCTGGCCGTTGTCCCAGTTCGCGAAGCCGTCGCTGGACAGCGAGTAAACGTCGGTGGTGTAGAGCTCACTGGGAGTCACCAGGCCGATGACCGAGTCGATGTGCATCATCTCGGCGAACTGATAGACCATGTTGGTCACGTCGTCATGCCAGGACTCCGGAAAGTAGCTGAGCAACGTCGGCAGGAACCCGCTGAGGAATCCACCCTCGGCTGCACTGTCCCCCACCATGACGAAATGCAGTGCGTCTAAGGGGATTCCCTGCTCGAACAGTTGCTCCTGCGCCAACCCCGCCGCCACGTTGGACTGCGAATACCCAAAAATGTAGAGCGGGTCGTCGCCGCTGAAGTCGCCCGCCTCCCACCGCGTCATGATCGCGTCGACCAGGATCTTGGTGGCGCCGCTGATACTCGCGTTGAGGTCGTTCGTCTCGGGCACCTGCAGGAAGCTCGCGTCGCCGTCTTCGGGGAATCCGTTGGGCACCAGGTACAGCGATTTGCTCAGATCGAGCCAGTTCTGATTCATCGCCGGAATCATGACCAGGGCCTCGGCGGCCAGCGCGTAGTCCAGAATCTGGCGATCGATGCGATCTGGCTGACCCACCGCGCCGATCGCCGCCGGCGCAACAATCACGGGCGCTGCCAACAGCGCGCCCACCGTCATCTTGCTCACGAGCCCTCCCCCCGCGTTCTAGCCTTAAGTGCGCTTACCGCCACCCGAACTTGTGGGAAAGCGTCCTGTTCGGATTTCGGCGTTCACTTAATCATCTTCGGCCGATCGAGTCCACCCGGGTGATCCTAACCGCTGCAGCCTCCGGTTACACCTCCGAAAAAGTGGGGGAGAGTCTCGAACAGACATTCGGAGATTTGCCCCTTGGGGGGCCGGGCGAGCTACCGCCGGACGGCGTTTCCACCCGGTGCCGGGGACGCGCCTTAACTTCGGCCGCTCACAGCGGCGTGGCCCCGTCGGCGGCCCCGTCGCCGTCGGAGTCGGTCAGTTTGATGTCCCACCGCCCATCGCCGTCGGTGTCCACGTAGGCCGCCCGGTAGCCACCCGATCCATCGCCGATCAGCACCCGATCGGCGCGGCCGTCGCCGTCGGAGTCGAGCAGCCGGTCGTTGATGCGGCCGTCGCCGTCGAAATCCACCAGTGGACCGCCGAGATGTTCGGCGTCGTCGAGTCCCGACCACCGCAACCCGCCCGATCGGTCCGCCGAGCCCGCCGCCACGCCATGCCCCCACGTGCCGGATCCGTCGTCGGTGAAAGAGGCCTCTGGTGCGCCGTCGTCGTCGAGGTCCAGCATCAGGTGGTCGGCCACTCCGTCACCGTCGAGGTCGACCAGCGCGTCGTCATGCAGCCCGTCGCCGTCGAAATCGAGTCCGATCGCATCGGCCACACCGTCGCCGTCGAGGTCGAGATCGGGCGGCCCGGTCCACATCGTCGCCGCACCGTCACCGTCGCCCAGGCAGTAATCCATACCCGGATCAGACGTGCCTGCGCCGCTAGCGGTTCCGCTGGGTCTGCCACCAGGCCAGTAGTTCGGCCGTCGCCTCGTCCCGCGACAACGGTCCCCGCTCCAAGCGCAACTCCTTGAGGAAGTTCCACGCCCGTCCCACCTGGGGCCCGGCCGGGATGTCGAGCAGCGCCATGATCTCGTTGCCGTCCAGGTCCGGCCGCACCCGCTGCAGGTCCTCCCGCTCGGCCAGCGCGGTGATGCGTGCTTCGAGCTGGTCGTAGTTGGCCTGCAGGCGTGCTGCCCGCCGCTTGTTTCGGGTGGTGCAGTCCGCGCGAACCAGCTTGTGCAGCCGGTCCAGCAGCGGTCCGGCATCGGTGACGTAGCGGCGCACCGCCGAATCGGTCCACTTTCCGTCGCCGTAGCCGTGGAAGCGCAGGTGCAGATACACCAGCTGCGAGACATCGTCGACCATCTGCTTGGAGTACCGCAGCGCGCGCATGCGCTTGCGCGCCATCTTCGCCCCCACCACCTCGTGGTGGTGAAAGCTCACCCCGCCGTCGGGCTCGTGGCGGCGGGTGGCGGGCTTGCCGATGTCATGCAGCAGCGCCGCCCAGCGCAGCACCAGATCAGGACCGCCCCGAGGGTCCTCGAGCTCGATCGCCTGCCGCAGCACGGTCAGGGAATGCTGGTAGACGTCCTTGTGCTGGTGGTGCTCGTCGATCGCCATCCGCATGGCGCCGACCTCGGGCAACACCACCTCGCCCATCCCGCTGGCCACCATCAGGTCGATGCCGGCTGGGGGGTCGGCGCCCAACAGCAGCTTGTCCAGTTCGGCGGCCACCCGCTCGGGGGTGATGCGGGAAAGCTGCTCGGCCATCTCCTCGATCGCGGCGCGCACCCGCGGCGCCACCGTGAAGCCGAGTTGCGAAACGAACCGGGCGGCGCGCAGCATCCGCAGCGGATCGTCGCCGAAGGAGTCCTGCGGCGCCGTCGGTGTGTCCAGCACCCCGGCCCGTAACGCCGCCAGGCCGCCGAGCGGGTCGAGGAACTCCCCCGGACCGGCTCCGGTGATACGGACCGCCATCGCATTGGCGGTGAAATCCCGGCGCACCAGGTCCTCGTGCAGCGAATCCCCGAAGCGCACTTCGGGATTACGCGACACCCGATCATATTTGTCGGCCCGGAACGTGGTGATCTCCACGCGGTACCCGCCCAGGCCGGCACCGATGGTGCCGAATTCGATCCCGGTGTCCCACAGCGCCTCGGCGCGGCCCCGCAGCAGCTGCTGCACCTGCTCGGGGCGGGCGTCGGTGGTGAAGTCCAGGTCGGGGCTGGACCGGCCCAGCAGGGCGTCGCGGACCGATCCGCCCACCAGGTACAGCTGGTGGCCGGCCGCGTCGAACATGGCGCCGAGGTCGCGCAGCAGCTCGGCGTGCCGGTTCAGGGCGACCGCCGCCGCTGTCAGCAGGTCGGCATCCTGGTGGGCTTCGGGCACGTTCGATGAGCTTAGACGGTGGGGCACGCCGGGCCCTCATTCCCGGCCGCCGGCGAGCGGGTGTGCGATTCGGTCGGTTTCGCGCCCTCGGCGAGCCGGA
>NZ_QMEX01000183.1 GCF_003284925.1 Mycolicibacter senuensis | reverse complement strand
GCGGACCGGGTGGTGGTGCGCGACGGCGAGGCGATCGGCGCCTTGCTGACCAGGATGGGCGCCCAGGACACCCGACTGGTGTGGGAGGAACGCCGGATTCGCCGTGAGGTGCGCGCGACGGCCAACCGGCTGGCCAACTTCGACGACGCCAACCTGCGTCGGTCGGCCCGCGCCGCGGTGGCCGCCGCGGCGCGGGTGGAACGCGCCCTGGACATTCTGGGCGACACCGTCCCCGAGCACCTGGCCTCGGCCGGCAGGCTGCGCGTCGAGCACCGGCAGGCGTCGCTGGAGGAACTGGGCCGGCTCGCCGATCCGCCGATGACCAAAGATGCGGTGGCCGGCCGGATTCGGCGGTTGTTGTCGATGGCCGACCGCAAGGCCAAGCAGGACGGCATCCCCGACACCGAGTCCGCGGTCACCCCGGAGTTGCTGGAAGACGCCTGAGGGTGTGTTCGGTGATCCACCGAACCGGTCGCGGTCCCCAAATCGGCACCCGAGCCCGAAATCGCCTCGCCCGACCGCGGTTACCGCTATAACTGAACGCGGTACACGGCAGGGAGTGAGGCCAAGATGGGGTTCATCAAACCGTCGGTTCCGGACGTGGACCCAGCGGGCTGGCGCACCACTCCGTGGGCAACCCGGGCACAGATCTGCAGCCGGCACTGGGCCGAGCACGGATTCGGCACCCCGACGGCGGTCTACCTGCTGTATCTGCTCAAGATCGCGGCCTACGCCGGCGGCGCCGCGGCGGTCGTCGCACTGACGCCGGGGCTGGGCGGGCTGCGCGAAGTGGCGCAGTGGTGGACGGAGCCGATCGTCTACCAGAAGCTTGTCGTCTTCAGCTTGCTGTTCGAGATCCTGGGACTGGGTTGCGGTTCCGGCCCGCTGACCGGACGATTCTGGCCGCCGATCGGCGGATTCCTGTACTGGCTGCGGCCTAACACGATTCGACTGCCGCCCTGGCCGGACCGGGTCCCGCTCACCGGCGGCGATACCCGGACGCTCATCGACGTCGCGCTGTACGCCGCGGTGCTGGCCTCCGGCAGCTGGGTGTTGCTCGCGCCGGGCGTCCTGGACACCAGCCCCGGCGGCCCCGGCGAGATCGGCCTGATCGACCCTGTCCGGGTGGTCCCGCTCATCGCTGCACTGGTGCTGCTGGGGCTGCGGGACAAGACCATCTTCCTGGCGGCCCGCGCCGAGCATTATGGGCTGACGTTGCTGGTGTTCTTCTTTCCCTACGTCGACCAGATGGCCGCGTTCAAGCTCATACTCCTCGGATTATGGTGGGGCGCAGCGACGTCCAAGCTCAACCATCACTTCCCATATGTGGTGGCCGTGATGATGAGCAACAACGCCCTGTTGCGGCCGAGGATGTTCACCCGGTTCAAACGCCTGCTCTACCGTGATCACCTCAACGACCTGCGACCCACCCGGATACCGCAACTGATGGCGCACGTCGGCGGCACCACCGCCGAATTCATCGTGCCGGCGCTGCTGGTGCTGGTCGCCGGTGATCAGCCCTGGCGGTGGGCGTTGATCGCATTCATGGTGGTCTTCCACCTCAACATCATCTCCAACCTCCCGATGGGAGTTCCGTTGGAATGGAACGTGTTCTTCATCTTCTCGCTGTTCTATCTCTTCGGTCAGCACACGGAAATTCAGGTGTACGACCTCAGCTCACCACTGCTGGGGGTCATTCTGGTCGCCGGCCTGGTGGTCATGCCCATCGCGGGAAACATGTTTCCCCAACAGATCTCGTTTTTGCCGGGGATGCGTTACTACGCCGGAAACTGGGCCTCGAGCCTGTGGTGCTTCCGCGACGGCGCCGAAGACAGGCTCGAGGCGGGTACGGTCAAGAGTTCGGCACTGGTCATCAACCAGCTCGCCAGGCTCTACGACCGGCCCACCGCCGACCTGGTGGCTGACAAGGTTCCAGGGGCCTTTCGGGCCATGCATCTGCACGGCCGGGCACTCAACGGCCTGCTGCCGCGGGCCTTGGGAGGAGCGGGGAACCAAGCCGACTACAGCATCCGGGACGGCGAGATCATCGCCGGCCCGCTGATCGGGTGGAACTTCGGCGAAGGCCACCTGCACAACGAGCAGCTGCTGGCCGCGGTGCAGCGCCGCTGTCACTTCGCCGAAGGCGACCTGCGGGTGATCCTGCTGGAAGGGCAACCCATTCACCGCCAGGAACAGGCCTACCGCATCGTCGACGCCAAATCCGGCCTGATCGAAGCGGGCCACGTGGCAGTGGCCGACATGCTCAGCCGTCAACCGTGGCCCGAGGCCGGCGACGAGTTTCCGGTCCGCATCACCGCGCAGTAGGCTACGGCCGCGTCGTCGCCGTACCCGATGACCTGTAGGTGCGGTCACGCACTAGGCTGGCGGCGAATACACCAGCAAACTAGGCGACACGAGGAGAGACCAGTGACGGTCCGGGTAGGCGTGAACGGCTTCGGCCGCATCGGGCGCAACTTCTTCAGGGCATTGGACGCGCAGCACTCCCAGGGTGCCAACACCGATATCGAGATCGTCGCGGTCAATGACCTGACCGACAACGCCAGCCTGGCCCACCTGCTGAAGTTCGACTCCATCCTGGGCCGGCTGCCCCACGACGTCAGCCTCGAGGGCGACGACACCATCGTCGTCGGCAACACCAAGATCAAGGCTCTGGAGGTCAAGGAGGGTCCGGCGGCGTTGCCCTGGGGCGACCTCGGGGTGGACGTCGTTGTGGAGTCCACCGGCATCTTCACCAAGCGCGACAAGGCGCAGGGCCACCTGGACGCCGGCGCCAAGAAGGTGATCATCTCCGCGCCGGCCAGCGACGAGGACATCACCATCGTGCTCGGCGTCAACGACGACAAGTACGACGGCAGCCAGAACATCATCTCCAATGCCTCGTGCACCACGAACTGCCTGGGCCCGCTGGCCAAGGTGCTCAACGACGAGTTCGGCATCGTCAAGGGCCTGATGACCACCATCCACGCCTACACCCAGGACCAGAACCTGCAGGACGGCCCGCACTCCGACCTGCGGCGGGCCCGGGCGGCCGCGATCAACATCGTGCCGACCTCCACCGGCGCCGCCAAGGCGATCGGCCTGGTGCTGCCGGAGCTGAAGGGCAAGCTGGACGGCTACGCGCTGCGGGTGCCGATCCCCACCGGCTCGGTCACCGACCTGACCGCCGAGCTGAGCAAGTCGGCCTCGATCGACGACATCAACGCCGCGATGAAGGCCGCCGCCGAGGGACCGATGAAGGGCATCCTGAAGTACTACGACGCCCCGATCGTCTCCAGCGACATCGTCACCGACCCGCACAGCTCGCTGTATGACGCCGGGCTGACCAAGGTGATCGACGACCAGGCCAAGGTGGTGTCCTGGTATGACAACGAGTGGGGTTACTCCAACCGGCTGGTGGACCTGATCGCGCTCGTCGGCAAGTCGCTGTAAGAGCGATCGTGGCTGTGTCATCGGTCAAGGCTGTTTCAGAACTGATCGCCGAGGGGGTTTCGGGGCGGGGCGTGTTGGTGCGCTCCGACCTGAACGTACCGCTCGATGACGGCAAGATCACCGACCCGGGCCGGATCACCGCATCGGTGCCCACGCTGCGCGCGCTGGTCGACTCCGGCGCCAAGGTGGTGGTGGCCGCGCACCTGGGCCGGCCCAAGAACGGGCCGGACTCCAAGCTGTCGCTGGCCCCGGTTGCCGCCGCACTCGGCGAGCAACTGGGTCGGCACGTCCAGCTGGCCGGTGATGTGGTCGGCACCGATGCGCTGGCCCGCGCCGAAGGCCTCACCGACGGCGACGTGCTGCTGCTGGAGAACATCCGGTTCGACCCCCGCGAGACCAGCAAGGACGATCAGGAGCGCCTCGCGCTGGCGCGGGCGCTCGCCGAGCTGGTCGCCGCGCCGGACGGCTCGCCGGGAGCGTTCGTTTCCGACGGCTTCGGCGTGGTGCACCGCAAGCAGGCCTCGGTCTATGACATCGCCACCCTGCTGCCGTCGTACGCCGGAACGCTGGTAGCCGCGGAGATCCAGGTGCTGCGGCAGCTGACCGAATCGACCGAGCGGCCCTATGCCGTGGTGCTGGGCGGGTCGAAGGTCTCCGACAAGCTCGGTGTCATCAAGTCGCTGGCGACCAAGGCCGACTCCATCGTGATCGGCGGCGGCATGTGCTTCACCTTCCTGGCCGCCCAGGGTCTTCAGGTCGGGACCTCGCTGCTGGAGGCCGACATGGTCGACACCTGCCGGCAACTGCTGGACGACTACGCCGACGTGCTGCGGCTCCCGGTCGACATCGTCGTCGCCGACAAGTTCGATGCCGGTGCCACCCCGGAAACCGTTGCCGCCGATGTGATTCCGGAGGGCAAGATGGGTCTGGACATCGGTCCGGGCTCGGTGCAGCGCTTCGCCACGCTGCTTGGCAACGCCAAGACCATCTTCTGGAACGGGCCGATGGGCGTGTTCGAGTTCCCGGCGTTCGCCGCCGGCACCAAGGGCGTTGCCGAGGCGATCGCAACGGCCACCGGCAAGGGCGCGTTCAGCGTCGTCGGCGGCGGGGACTCCGCCGCGGCGGTGCGGGCGCTCGGCTTGCCCGAGGACGGTTTCTCCCACATCTCCACCGGCGGTGGGGCGTCGCTGGAATACCTTGAGGGGAAACCACTGCCAGGGCTGCAGGTACTGGAAACCGAAGGGGCGCAATGAGCCGCAAACCGCTGATCGCCGGCAACTGGAAGATGAACCTCAACCACTTCGAGGCGATCGCACTGGTGCAGAAGGTGGCGTTCTCGCTGCCGGACAAGTACTACGACAAGGTCGACGTCACGGTGCTGCCGCCGTTCACCGACCTGCGTAGCGTGCAGACGCTGGTCGACGGGGACAAGCTTCGGCTGACCTTCGGCGCCCAGGACCTCTCGCAGCACGACGCGGGAGCCTACACCGGCGAGATCAGCGGGGCGTTTCTGGCCAAGCTGGGGTGCAGCTTCGTCGTCGTCGGGCACTCCGAGCGGCGTAGCTATCACGGCGAGGACGACGCACTGGTGGCCGCCAAGGCGACCGCCGCGCTCAGGCACGGACTCACCCCGATCGTCTGCGTCGGCGAACACCTCGAGATCCGGGAAGCGGGCAACCACGTCGAGTACTGCGTGGACCAGCTTCGCGGCTCGCTGGCCGGGCTGAGCGCCGAACAGATCGGTGCGAGCGTCATCGCCTACGAACCGGTGTGGGCGATCGGCACCGGCCGGGTCGCCGGTGCCGCCGACGCCCAGGAGGTGTGCGCGGCGATCCGTGCCGAACTGGCCAAGCTCGCCTCCCCGAAGATCGCCGAGGCGGTACGGGTGCTCTACGGCGGCTCGGTCAACGCCAAGAACATCGGCGAACTCATCGCCCAGCCCGACGTCGACGGCGGTCTGGTCGGCGGCGCGTCGCTGGACGGCGAGCAGTTCGCCACCCTGGCGGCGCTGGCGGCCGGCGGGCCGCTTGTCTAGCCGCGCCGGGTCGCGCCGCGGCGGCACGGTAGGGTAGCGGCCATGATCTTGACGCTGCAGATCCTCTTGGTGATCACCAGCCTGCTGGTGATGCTGCTGGTGCTGCTGCACCGCGCCAAGGGCGGCGGCCTGTCCACCCTGTTCGGCGGCGGCGTGCAGTCCAGCCTGTCGGGCTCGACGGTGGTCGAGAAGAACCTCGACCGGCTGACCTACTTCGTCATCGCCATCTGGCTGGTGTCGATCATCGCGGTCGGGCTGCTGATCAAGTACGCCTGAGCCAGGCGGCGTCTAACGCACCACCCGGTTCCGCATGGCGTTGAACATGCCCCGGACCACGTTCTCGGTCGCGGCCAGCGGCGCCATCGCGGTCTCGCCGACGCTGACGATGTCGTCCATCCGGCTGACGATGGTTTCCACCGGCTCGATCAGGGCAACCAGCCGGCTGGCCAGGTCGTCGAGACTGGCCATGGTCTCATCAAGGTGGTCCAGGCCGTCACCGAGGCGTTCGACGGTGGCGTTGAGGCCGACCAGGGAACTGTTCAAGGCGTTCATCGTGTCGCCCAGGCCGTTCAGGACGTCTTCGAGTTGCCCGACGGTCACGTCGGCGTTCAGCGCCGCCTGCGCCAATGTCTTGAGCCGATTGCGTTCCCCGCCGGTACCCGAGCCTCTGTCTGCCATGCCGCTCATTATGACGCGGCGGCAGCCAGTGTCGGGCGCCGGTCAGTGAGATTGCGCGGGCAGTTGCGCGGCCGCCTCGGCAT
>NZ_QMEX01000182.1 GCF_003284925.1 Mycolicibacter senuensis | reverse complement strand
CGCCCCGGCGCAGAACGTCTTGCCGGTGTGTCCGAGCACCACCACCCGCACGTTCGGGTCGGCCGCGGCGTCGCGCAGCCCGGCGTGCAGTTGGGCGACCAGCCTGCTCGACAGCGCGTTGCGGTTGTGCGGCGAGTCCAGGGTCAGTCGGGCCGAGCCGTCTCCGGTGTCCTCGGGACCGGTGTAGGAAACCAGCGTGTCCATCAGTACGACCGGGGCAGGCCCAGCGACGTCTGCGCGACGAAGTTGAGGATCATCTCCCGGCTCACCGGCGCGATGCGGGCCAGCCGAGACGAGGTGATCGCCGCGGCGATGCCGTATTCCTTGGTCAGGCCGTTACCACCGAGCGACTGCACCGCCTGGTCCACCGCCCGCGTCGACGCCTCGCCGGCGGCGTATTTGGCCATGTTGGCCGCCTCCGCGGCCCCGAAGTCGTCGCCGGCGTCGTACAACGTCGCCGCCTTCTGCATCATCAGCTTGGCCAACTGGATCTCGATGTGATTCTGAGCCAGCGGATGCGACAGGCCCTGGTGCGCGCCGATCGGGGTCTTCCACACCTGCCGGGTGTTGACGTAGTCGACGGCCTTGCCGATCGCGAAGCGGCCCATGCCGACCGCGCTGGCCGCGCCCATGATGCGTTCGGGGTTCAGCCCGGCGAACAGTTGCGCGATGGCGGCGTCCTCGGAGCCCACCAGCGCGTCGGCCGGCAGCCGGACGTCGTCGAGGAACACCTGGAACTGGCGCTCCGGGCTGACCAACTCCATCTCGATCGGGGTGTAGGTCAGGCCCGGGGTGTCGGTGGGCACCACGAACAGCGCGGGCCGCAGGTTGCCGGTCTTGGCGTCTTCACTGCGGCCGACCACCAGCACCGCCTGTGCCTGGTCGATACCGGAGATGAAGGTCTTCTGGCCCTTGAGGATCCAGTCCGACCCGTCACGGCGCGCGGTGGTGGTGATCTTGTGCGAGTTCGACCCGGCGTCGGGCTCGGTGATGGCGAACGCCATCGTCAGCGATCCGTCGGCGATGCCGGGGATCCACCGCTTCTTCTGCTCGTCGGTGCCGAACTTGGAGATGATGGTGCCATTGATGGCCGGCGAGACGACCATCATCAGCAGCGCGCACCCGTTGGCCGACATCTCCTCCATGACCAGCGACAGCTCATACATACCGGCCCCGCCACCGCCGTACTCCTCGGGCAGGTTGACGCCGATGAAGCCGAGTTTGCCGGCCTCGTTCCACAGTTCGTCGGTGTGCTGCCCGGCGCGGGCCTTCTCCAGGTAGTAGTCCTGGCCGTAGTTCGAGGCCATCGCCGCGACGGCATCGCGCAGGGCGCGGCGTTCGTCGTTCTCGATGAAGCTGGTGTCGCTCATTCTGGGTCTCCTTCTGCTTGCTGTTCGACACGGGCCAGCACGGCACCGACCTCGACCTGGTCGCCGGGCTTGACGTCGAGTTGGGTGAGCACCCCGTCGGAGGGCGCGCTGATGGTGTGCTCCATCTTCATGGCTTCCAGCCAGATCAGCGGTTGGCCCGCGGTCACCGCATCACCCAGTTCGGCGCCCAGCCGGATCACGTTGCCCGGCATCGGTGCCAGCAGTGATCCCTGTTCGACAGCCGATTCGGGGTCCGGGAAGCGAGGCAACGCCACCAGATGCACGCCGCCGGCGGGGGAGTCGACGTAGACATCCTGGGAAGCCGAGTCGTAGCGGGCGACGGTGAACGTGCGGGCGACACCGGCCGCGTCGGCCAGCACCACTTCGTCCGGGCCGGCCGAGACCAGACTGACATCGCTGTCCTTGACGATCAATCCGGTTCGGGTGAAACGGTATTCGATCCGATGCTCGGTGCCGTCGTCGGCGGCGTAGCTCTTGGTCTGAAATCCCGACGGCAAGTTGCGCCAGCCGCCGGGAACGGAGCCGAACGCCTCGGCGGTGGCCCGGTTGTGTGCGGCGTCGGCCAGCGCGGCCGCGACCGCCGCGGTGCGCACCGCGGCCGTATCGGCCAGCGGCGCGGACAGTTCGGCCAATCCGTGGGTGTCGAAGAACGCCGTGTCGGTTGCCCCGTCCAGGAATGCCGGGTGGCGCAGCACGTTGACCAGCAGATCGCGGTTGGTGCGCAACCCGTGCAGTCGGGTTCGGGCCAGCGCGCTGCTTAGCACCGTGGCCGCCTGCCGGCGGGTCGGCGCGTAGCTGATCACCTTGGCCAGCATCGGGTCGTAGTGGATCGAGACGGTCGATCCGTCGACGACACCGGAGTCCAGCCGGATGCCGGTGTGTCGGCACAGCGAGCCGAACTGCGCCGCGACGCCGGGCACGTCGACGGCGTGCACCGTGCCGGCCTGCGGCCGCCAGCCGCTGCCCGGGTCCTCGGCGTAGAGCCGCACCTCGATCGAATGTCCTTGGGCCGCCGGTGGTTCGGGGTCGAGTCGGGCGCCGTCGGCCACCGCGATCTGCAGTTCGACCAGGTCGACGCCGGTGGTCTCCTCGGTGACCGGGTGCTCGACCTGCAGCCGGGTGTTCATCTCCAGGAAGTAGAACTCGCCTCGGGAGTCGGCCAGGAACTCCACCGTTCCGGCACCGGTGTAGCCGATCGCACTCGCCGCCAGCCGGGCGGCCTCGAAGAGTTTGGCGCGCATCCCGGGGGTGCGCTCCACCAGTGGGGAGGGGGCTTCCTCGATGACCTTCTGGTGACGGCGCTGAATCGAGCATTCCCGTTCACCGACCGCCCACACCGTGCCGTGCGCATCGGCCATCACCTGGACCTCGATGTGGTGGCCGGTCGGCAGGTAGCGCTCGCAGAACACCGTGGGGTCCCCGAATGCCGAGGCGGCCTCGCGCTGGGCGGCCGCGACCTCGTCGGCCAGGGCCGACAGTTCGGTGACCACCCGCATGCCGCGGCCGCCGCCGCCGGCGGAGGCCTTCACCAGCACCGGAAGTTGGTCGGCGGTGACCGATGCCGGGTCCAGTTCTTCCAGGACCGGCACGCCGGCGGCGGCCATCATCTTCTTCGACTCGATCTTGGAGCCCATCGAGGTCACCGCGGCCACCGGCGGCCCGATCCAGATCAGCCCGGCGTCCTGCACGGCGGCGGCGAAAGCGGCGTTCTCGGACAGGAATCCGTAGCCGGGGTGGATGGCGTCGGCCCCGGCGGCACGGGCCGCGTCGATGATCGCCTCGGCCGACAGGTAGGACATGGTCTGCGGCAGGCGCACTTTCGCGTCGGCTTCGGCGACGTGCGGCATGGCGGCGTCGGGGTCGGTGTAGACCGCGACGGTGCCCAGCCCCAACCGGCGGCAGGTGGCGAAGACCCTGCGGGCGATCTCGCCGCGATTGGCCACCAGGACATTGCTGATCATGGGAGTCCTCACATCCGGAAGACGCCGAAGTTCGACGTCCCCTCGACCGGGCCATTGGCAATGGCGGACAAACACATTCCCAGCACGGTGCGGGTGTCGCGCGGGTCGATCACCCCGTCGTCGTAGAGCCGGCCGGACAGGAACATCGGCAGCGACTCCGCCTCGATCTGGGCTTCGATCGCGGCCCGCAGCGCGGCATCGGCCGCCTCGTCCACCTGCTGGCCGCGGGCCTCGGCAGCGGCACGGCTCACGATCGAGATGACCCCGGCCAGCTGCGCGCCGCCCATCACCGCGGCTTTGGAGCTCGGCCAGGCGAACAGGAACCGCGGGTCGTAGGCCCGCCCGCACATGCCGTAATGCCCGGCGCCGTAGGAGGCTCCGATCAGCAGCGAGATGTGCGGCACCGTCGAGTTCGACACGGCGTTGATCATCATCGAGCCGTGCTTGATCATGCCGCCCTCCTCGTAGGCCTTGCCGACCATGTACCCGGTGGTGTTGTGCAGGAACAACAGTGGGGTGTCAGACCGGTTGGCCAGCTGGATGAACTGGGTGGCCTTCTGGGACTCCTCGCTGAACAGCACCCCACGCGCGTTGGCCAGGATGCCGATCGGATACCCGTGCAGCCGGGCCCAGCCGGTGACGAGCGACGAGCCGTACATGGCCTTGAACTCGTCGAAGTCCGAGCCGTCGACGATGCGGGCGATCACCTCCCGCGGATCGAACGGGATGCGCAGATCGGCCGGCACGATGCCGATCAACTCTTCGGCGTCGTACTTCGGCTCGATGACCGCAGCCGGCTTCGGACCCTGCTTGACCCAATTCAGCCGGGCCACGATCCGGCGGCCGATGCGCAGTGCGTCGAGCTCGTCGTTGGCGAAGTAGTCGCCCAGACCGGATGTGCGGGAGTGCATCTCGGCGCCACCGAGTGATTCGTCGTCGGACTCCTCGCCGGTGGCCATCTTCACCAGCGGCGGGCCGGCCAGAAACACCTTCGAACGTTCCCGGATCATCACCACGTGGTCGGACATGCCCGGCACATAGGCCCCGCCGGCAGTGGAGTTGCCGAACACCAGCGCGATGGTCGGGATGCCGGCGGCCGACAGCCGGGTCAGGTCGCGGAACATCTGACCGCCGGGGATGAAGACTTCCTTCTGGGTGGGCAGGTCCGCCCCGCCGGATTCCACCAGGGAGATCAGCGGAAGCCGGTTCTCGAAGGCGATCTGGTTGGCCCGCAGAATCTTTCGCAGCGTCCACGGGTTGGACGTGCCGCCTTTGACCGTCGGGTCGTTGGCGATGATCATGCACTCGACGCCACTGACCGCACCGATTCCGGTGACCACGCTGGCACCGACCTGGAAGTCGCTGCCCCAGGCGGCCAGCGGGCACAGCTCGAGGAACGGCGAGTCGGCGTCGATGAGCAGCTCGATGCGCTCTCGGGCGGTCAGCTTGCCCCGGGCGTGGTGCCGTTCGACGTACTTCGGTCCGCCGCCGGCGAGTGCCTTGGCGTGCTCGGCATCGATCTCGGCGAGCTTGTCGGTCAGCGCCGAGGCCGCCTCGACGTAGGCCGGGGAATTGGGGTCCAGGGTGGACTTCAAGGTCGTCACGATTGATATCCCAGGGTCTTGGCGGCCAGTGAGGTCAGGATCTCGGTGGTTCCGCCGCCGATGCCGATGATGCGCATGTCCCGATACTGACGCTCCACCTCCGATTCGGCCATGTAACCCATGCCGCCAAAGAGCTGCACCGCCTGGTGGGCTACCCATTCACCGGCCTCCACCGCGGTGTTCTTGGCGAAACACACCTCGGCGATGAGGTTGAACTCCCCGGCCAGTTGGCGCTCGACGACGTGGCGGGTGTAGACCCGGGCGACGTCGATCCGGCGGGCCATCTCGGCCAGGGTGTTCTGCACCGCCTGCCGCGAGATCAGCGGCCGGCCGAAGGTCTCCCGGTCCCGGCACCACGCCACGGTCAGGTCCAGGCAGCGCTGCGCGCTGGCGTACGCCTGCGCGGCCAGCCCGACCCGTTCGGAGACGAACGCGGCGGCGATCTGAGCGAATCCGGTGTTCTCGACGCCGACCAGATTGGCCACCGGCACCCGGGCGTCGACGTAGGACAGTTCGGCGGTGTCACTGGAGCGCCAGCCCATCTTGTCCAGCTTGCGCGAGACCTCAAATCCGGGGGTGCCCCTCTCGACCACCAGCAGCGACACCCCGGCCGCGCCGGGGCCGCCGGTGCGCACTGCGGTGACGACGTAGTCGGCGCGGACCGCGGAGGTGATGAAGGTCTTGGAGCCGTTGACCACGTAGTGATCGCCGTCCAGGCGCGCGGTGGTGCGCAGGTGCCCGACATCCGACCCGCCGCCGGGCTCGGTGATGGCCAGCGAGCCGATCTTCTCCCCGGCCAGGGTGGGGCGCACGAACTCCTCGATCAGCCTCGCGTCGCCCGAGGCGATCATGTGCGGCACCGCGATACCGCAGGTGAACAAGGAGGCGAACACGCCGCCGGGTGCTCCGGCCTGGTGCATCTCCTCACAGACGATTACCGCGTCGGCGCCGTCGCCGCCGCTGCCGCCGACCTCCTCGGGGAAGCCCGCGCCCAGCAAGCCGACCTCGGCGGCCTTGCGGTGCAGCTCGCGCGGCAGTTCGCCGCTGCGCTCCCACTCGTCGATGTGCGGGGAGATCTCGCGTTCGACGAAACCGCGCACGGTCTTGCGCAGCGCCTCACGCTCGGGGGTGGTCCAGATACTCACGGTGCCCTTTCTGACAGCAACTGTTCGGGTATCTCGAGGTGACGGCTGCGCAGCCATTCGCCCAGCCCCTTGGCCTGCGGGTCGAACCGGGCCTGGTAGGCCACGCCTTGGCCGAGGATGTCCTCGATGACGAAGTTCACCGCGCGCAGCTTCGGCAGCAGATGCCGGGTGACCGGCAATTCGGCGGTTTCGGGCAGCAGCTTCTGCAACATCTCGGTGGTCAGTGTGTGCGCCAGCCAGCGCCACTGCTCGTCGGTGCGCACCCAGACCCCGACATTGGCGGAGCCGCCC
>NZ_QMEX01000181.1 GCF_003284925.1 Mycolicibacter senuensis | reverse complement strand
GGCGCCCCGGGTAACCCTGGTAACCCTGGCGCGTAGCCGACAGTTGAGAACGACCACGGTCGCCGGGTCCGCAAGGACTCGGCGACCGCGGTCGTTTCAGCGGGCCCTTGCCATCCCAGCCGCTGCCGAGCAGCACGCCCATGACCGACGCTGGCTCCCGCGTCGCGTCACTCTTCGGTGACTTGCGGTCCGACATCGAGATATCGCATGGCCGATCGTGGCCGCCGGACCCCTGCCCGGCGGCCACGATCGTTTGCTAACGCCCTACTTGCTGCGCGTCGATCGTCTCCTCGGGTGGCCGCTCCCAGCGGCGGCAGCGCTACATGCTTGGCTGCGTCAACGTCCGTTCTCGCTGCGATCGTCGATCAAGCCCTGGATGAGCCGAACGATCTCCTGCTGGCCGGCCGCGGCCGCGTCGAACTTGCCGCGCATCTCGATAAACCCCTTGTCGACCCGGCCGAAGCGGTCGTTCACCTGGCTGAAGCGGTCGTTCATGTCCGCACGTAGCGCGTTGAAGGCGGCCACCGTGGCCCGACGAAAGTCGTGGAACTCCCCGCGGGACTCGGTGAATTCTCCGCGGAAGGCGCCGACCTCCCCGCGGAAGGTGCCGACCTCCCCGCGGAAGGCGCCGACCTCCCCGCGGAAGGTGCCGACCTCCCCGCGGAAGGCGCCGACCTCCCCGCGGAAGGTGCCGACCTCCCCGCGGAGATCTCGCAGCTCGCCCCCCAAATCGGCAACGTCACGGTCGGCGGCACCGGCGAGCACCCGGGCCGCCTGAGCGTCGTGCTCGCTGGCCCGCACCCGTCGATTCAATTCGCCGACTTGGGCTTCTAGTGCCGTGACGCGCTCCTCGATGTTCTCCGGCTCCATGACGGGCAGAATACCGCCGGACAATGCCGGGTGGGCGATAGTTATCCACAGGGCGCGCTACTTGAGCAGCGCGACGACCTTCTCCTCGGGGCTCACCGGCTCCGGTAGCTCGTCGAGCACCTCGGTGCGCGGCAGCTGTACCTGTGGATCGGCGAACTCGGCGTAGGTCTTGTCGCCGACCAGCTGCGCCAGCAGGTATCCGGTGAGCAGCGCCCGCACCTGCCGCTGGGTCCGACGATCCGACGTCGGCAGCCCGAAGAATCCGGCCAGCCGGCGGCCTTTCGCCAGACCGGCCGGTGAGGCCTTGGTGATCACCCGCAGCGTCGCCGAAGGCCACGCCCGCGCCAGCTCGACAGCATTGGAGCGCAGCGTCTTCGGGTCGCCGGGAGCGCCGAACACCACACCGGGCACATCCAGCGTCGTCGCCGCCAGCTCGGCGGCCGGGCTGGTGACCGCCGGAAAGATCGACGCCACCGCTTTGGGTTTCACCGACAACCCGGCCGCACCGAACACCGCCGCCGAACCGCCGAAGCCATGACCCGCCACCGCCAGCCGGGTGCGGTCCACGCTGATACGGCCCGGCCCCAACCGGATCTCCGTGGCGATCTCCAGGGCCCGGCCCAGGTCGGCGCCCAGTTCCAGCACCGACGGCGCCAGCCCGCGTCCGGTGTCGGGTGCGGCCGCCACGATGCCCCACGACGCCAGATGCTCCAGCAGGCCCGCGTAGCGGTCGGCCCCAGTCAGCCAGTCGTGACCGAACGCCACGGCGGGCAGCCGGTAACCGGACTCCGGGGTATAGACCACACCGGCAAGCCCGGCGTAGGCCAGGTCGCCGCGCAGCACGCGATGTGGGCCGGGCCGGGTCAGTGTGGTGTAGAGGCGCTTGATGCTGGCCATCCGATGACGTTAACGCACCGCGGACGACGGTGATCACGGCTTCGCTGACCTGCACGATTGTCTCGGGTTGCCCGGCGGTGCACTACCCTGAACAGCTATGTGCGGAATCGTCGGCTACGTCGGGCAGCGCCCCGCTCGCGAGGTCGTCGTCGAGGCGCTGCGCCGTATGGAATACCGCGGCTACGACTCCGCCGGAATCGCCGTCGTCGACGGGGTCGGGCAGCTGACCATCCGGCGCCGCGCCGGCCGGCTGGCCAACCTGGAAGCCGACTTGGCCGACACCGATCCGGCCCTGCTGGTCGGTGGCACCGGGTTGGGCCACACCCGTTGGGCCACCCACGGCCGGCCGACCGACCAGAACGCTCACCCGCACCGCGATGCCGCCTCCCAGTTCGCCGTGGTCCACAACGGCATCATCGAGAACTTCACTGCGCTGCGCGACGAGTTGGAGCGCGAGGGAGTGGAGTTCACCAGCGAAACCGACACCGAGGCGACCGTCCACCTGCTGGCCCGCGCGTACCGTCACGGCGACACCGCCGGAGACTTCGTGGCCTCGGCGCTGGCCGTGGTGCGCCGACTGGAAGGCCACTTCACCGTGGTGTTCGCCCACGCCGACGAGCCCGGCACCATCGTGGCGGCGCGCCGGTCCACCCCGCTGGTGGTCGGGATCGGCGACGGTGAGATGTTCCTCGGCTCCGACGTGGCGGCGTTCATCCCCTACACCCGCAACGCGATCGAGCTCGGCCAGGACCAGGCGGTGGTGATCACCGCGGACGGCTACCGCATCACCGACTTCGCCGGCCAGGACATGACCGGCACTGCCCGCCCGTTTCATATCGACTGGGACCTGTCGGCCGCCGAGAAGGGCGGCTACGAGTACTTCATGCTCAAGGAGATCGCCGAGCAGCCCACCGCGGTGGCTGAGACGCTGCTCGGGCACTTCGAGGACGGCCGCATCGTGCTCGACGAGCAGCGCCTCTCCGATCAGGAGTTGCGTGAGGTCGACAAGGTGTTCGTGGTGGCCTGCGGCACCGCCTACCACTCCGGCCTGCTGGCCAAGTACGCGATCGAGCACTGGACGCGGCTGCCGGTGGAGGTGGAACTCGCCAGCGAATTCCGCTACCGGGACCCGGTTTTGGACCGCAGCACCCTGGTGGTGGCGATCAGCCAGTCCGGCGAGACCGCCGACACCCTGGAAGCCGTCCGGCACGCCAAGGAACAGAAGGCGAAGGTGCTGGCGGTCTGCAACACCAACGGCTCGCAGATCCCGCGCGAGTGCGACGCGGTGATCTACACCCGCGCCGGGCCGGAGATCGGTGTCGCCTCGACGAAGACGTTCCTGGCGCAGATCACCGCGAACTATCTGGTCGGTCTGGCGCTGGCGCAGGCCCGGGGCACCAAATACCCCGACGAGGTCGAGCGCGAGTACCACCAGTTGGAGGCGATGCCCGAACTGGTGTCGCGCGTGCTGGAGGGCATCGACTCGGTGGCCGAGCTGGCCAGGCAGTTCGCCCGGTCGCCTGCGGTGCTCTTTCTCGGCCGCCACGTGGGCTACCCGGTGGCGCTGGAAGGCGCGTTGAAGCTCAAAGAGCTGGCCTACATGCACGCCGAGGGTTTCGCCGCCGGCGAGCTCAAGCACGGTCCGATCGCACTGATCGAGGACGACCTGCCGGTGATCGTGGTGATGCCGTCTCCCAAGAACGCGGCGATGTTGCACTCCAAGCTGCTGTCGAACATCCGGGAGATTCAGGCCCGTGGTGCCGTCACCATCGTGATCGCCGAGGAGGGCGACGAAACGGTACGGCCCTATGCCGACCACCTGATCGAAATCCCTTCGGTGCCAACGCTGTACCAGCCGCTGCTGTCGACCATCCCGCTGCAGGTGTTCGCCGCGGGGGTGGCGCAGGCCCGCGGCTACGACGTCGACAAGCCACGCAACCTGGCCAAGTCGGTCACCGTCGAGTAAGGCAGCAATCCACGTGGCGTGGCGGGCACTGGCAGCGGCGGTAACGTCGGCGACGCTGCTGGCGGCGGCGCCGAACGCCGTTGCGGCCCCAGGCATCCCCGATGTGGGCTCCTTGATCGACGACAGCGGCCCGCTGCCGGGTTCGGTCGACGAGCTGCAGTATGTTCCCCCGCTGGTCTTCGCCACCGATTCGGGACTGACCTGCAAGGTGTGGCAGGGCAGGATCACCCATGACGTCACCTGCACCGGCGACATTCCGGGGGCGCCGCCGGATGCCCGGGCGGTGCAGCTACCCGGCATCTACGGCAGGGGAACCATGCCGGCGCGGTTCGTAGCCGACCACGCGGACGCCGCGACGGCCGGTGTGGCGCCTGCCGCGACACTGCCGGTGGGCCACAAGATCGTGTTCTGGGATCTCTCCCCGGCCCAGTCGATGGTCTGCGGGGTTCCGCCGTCCACCGAATTGGTCTGTGTGCTCAAAGAGCCCCGGCAATCCGGCGATGCGTCCAACGGGCCGGTGGCCACCCACGGGTTCGTCATCGCGGCACCGCACAGCTGGGTGTTCTGAAGCATCGGCTCGCCGAAGCGGAGCATGCCGCCGGACTCCAGACGGCACGACGATGTCCGCGAGCACATCTATCTGAGAGTTTGATGATTAGATTGTGCTCAAACTGAGCGCAGCCTCCCCCCGGGTGATCCGGCCGCCGGTCGGTACGGCGAGTGATCGGCTCATGGGTGGGGGGCTGGGCGCCGCACGAGCCGTCGCCTCGGTGTACTGGGAAAATACCGCGAAATCCGAGTTCGAGACGGGTCTGCTGCCGGGTGGTCGCGAAACTCCATCAAGCGGTTGTAGAAAAACGTGACGAGTTTGGCGCATATCGTTGCATTACATATTACTCCTAAGTTATGTTGGTTTTCTCTACGGGAGATCTCAACTGCCAAATAGTTCTGTTCACAGAATGAGGTGTTTGCACATGAGCCGTCGTCATACCAACAGCCATCACAACCCTCCGGGCAGAAAAAGTGCGTGCCATGACCGGATGGTCGGCGCCGGCAGTGCGGTGGCGGCGTTCTTGGCGTTTGGGATGGCTCCGCTCGCGTCCGCGCCGCAGGCGCAGGCCGACTTCGATGACTTGTTCGACTTCGGCTGGCTCTCCGACTTGTTGAATCCGGCGGACGCCACTGCCGGCTGGGATGCGGCGCCGTCCGATATCGGGCTGGCCGCCGGGGGCGCCTTCGACATGACGACGTTGATCGACCAGTGGTTCTACACCCCGCTGCACACCGGGATCGAGGCGTGGATCAACAGCGACCTGGGTGAAATGGTCAACGGCGCCATCAACAGCATGGCTGGGCAATACCTGATCGGTGACGGCATCGACGGAACGGCCGACTCCCCAGACGGCGGCAACGGCGGATTGTGGTTCGGTGACGGCGGAGACGGCTGGGACAGCAATGTGGCGGGTCTTGGCGGCGGTGACGGCGGAAATGCGCTCGGGTTCGGCAATGGCGGGGCCGGCGGTGACGGTGGCGCCGGCGCCGATGGTGGCGCCGGCGGTATCGGTGGCACCTTCATGGGCAATGGCGGTGTCGGCGGGGATGGCGGTGCCGCCACTGCCGACCACCCGGACGGCGGTAACGGCGGCATGGGTGGCAAGGCGGTTGCGTGGTTCTTCGGCAACGGTGGGACCGGTGGTGCCGGAGCTGATGGCCTCGCGGGCAGCTTCGCCAATGGCGGCACCGGGGTTGGTGGTAACGGCGGTAACGGCGGTGCCGGCGGTGCTCGGAGCGGCTTCAGCCTCGGCAACGGCGGCAACGGCGGACAGGCGGGTGCCGGCGGTAACGGCGCCGCCGGAACCGCCGCCAATCCGAACGGCGGCGCCGGCGGTAACGGTGGCAACGGTGGTGCCGCGGGGGGCAATTTCTGGAAGGGCGGCCAGATCGGGGTGGCGGCCGACGGCGGTGCCGGCGGTGCCGGTGGTGAGGCGGCCACCGACGGCACCGGCGCGTTCCTCGGAACCGGCGGTAACGGTGGCAACGGTGGCAACGGTGGTGCCGCCGGTGACCCGGCTACCACCAATGTCGGCGGTGCCGCCGGCGATGGTGGTGTCGGCGGTGCCGGCGGTGAGGGTCTGACCGGCGGCAACGGCGGCACCGGTGGCAACGGCGGCGTCGCTGCCGACGGCGACAACGGCGCGGGTGCTGTCGGTGGCGCCGGCGGTGATGGCACCAACCTCGGTGGCAATGGCGGTACCGGTGGCGAAGGAGCCAACGGCGGTAATGGCGGCGACGCCACCGGAGCCGTTGACGGCGCGAGGGGTGGCAACGGCGGTACCGGCGGCGCCGGTGGCAACGGCGGTAACGGCGGTTCTGCTCTCGGCGGCGACAACACCGTCCAGACCTTCGGTGGCAACGGCGGTGTCGGCGGTGTCGGCGGCAACGGTGGTGACGGTGGCACCGGGACATTCCAGGGCGGCAACGGTGGCACCGGCGGTGCCGGCGCCGCGGCCGCCGGTCTCCAGGGCGACGGCGGCAACGCCGGTAACGGCGGTAACGGCGGTGCCGCGACCGGATGGGTCAACGATGGTTCCGTCACGTCTGCCCCGACCGGCACCGTTCTCAGCCACGCGGGTGATGGCGGCGACGGCGGCAAGGGTGGGGGCGCCGGTATCGCCGGCGGTACCGGTGGCGCCGGCGGTGACGGCGGTGACGGTGGTGACGGGGCTACGGGCAGCGGCGTCATCAGCTGGGACGGGGG
>NZ_QMEX01000180.1 GCF_003284925.1 Mycolicibacter senuensis | reverse complement strand
GGCTGCTCGACGCCATGGCCGACAAGTGGCGCGCCGACCTGGCCGGCGACGGCAAATCCCCCGAGGCCGTCGAAGCCCGGGTGGCGCGCGGCCGGATCCTCTACGAGGCACCTGAAGTCGTCATCCCGGTGATGGTGCCCGACGGGGCGCATGACTACCCCGACGCGGCCCGCACCGCCGCCGAACACACCATGTTCACCGTCGCGGTCGGTGCCGCGGTTCAGGCGCTGCTGGTGGCGCTGGCGGTGCGCGGTGTCGGCAGCTGCTGGATCGGGTCCACCATCTTCACACCGGATCTGGTACGGGCCGAACTGGATCTGCCGGCCGACTGGGAACCGTTGGGCGCCATCGCTATCGGGTATGCCGCCGAGCCGCCCGAACCCCGGTCGCCGGCCGCCGTCGATGATCTGCTGGTGCGCCGGTGAGCACCCACGACTCCGCCGTCGAGGCGCTGACCCGGTGGGCCGCACCGGATTTCGCGCAGGACGCGCTGCGCCACGCGGTGCTGGCGTTCCTGGCCGCCCGCGCCGATGCGTGCGTGCGCGAATGCGTACCCGGCCACATCACCGCTTCTGCGCTGGTGCTCGACCACACCGGTGAACACGCGCTGCTGACGCTGCACCCGCGGGTCGGCCGCTGGGTGCAACTGGGCGGGCACTGCGAGGACTCCGACGCCGACATCGTCGCCGCGGCGACGCGTGAGGCCACCGAGGAGTCCGGCATCGCCGGGCTGCGGCTCGACCCGCGGTTGGCGGCCGTGCACGTGCACCCGGTGACCTGCTCGCTGGGGATCCCCACCCGGCATCTGGACCTGCAGTTCGTGGCGCACGCGCCGGCCGGGGCGCAGATCGGGATCAGTGACGAGTCGGTCGACCTGCGCTGGTGGCCGGTCGACGCGCTGCCGCCGGATGCCGACGACGCGCTGCGGTATCTGGTGGGCGCAGCCCTGGCTGCGCCGGCCCACCGCGGCCCGCGGTGATCAAAGGGAACCGCCTCCGAGGCAGGCCAGGTACGAAGCCGCATCGCCGAGACGCACACCACGTGGCGTGCGTCGTAGTCGTCGACACCGTCCTGCTGATCGATTTTCTGCGAGGGTAGGGCCTGCCAGTCCCGGCATGCTGCTTTGACGTTCCAGCTGCGGCGTTGCCACCCGTAACCGCAGGCACGTCGAACGCATGGACGGTCTGCGCCTGCACGACGTCGCGTGAGCTGGCGTCCCGGTGGCGCGCAGCTACGGGATAACACGGATGTTTTCGGTGTCTTCCCTGGTCACACTGGCCAGCATGGACAAAACTGGTCTCCACGCGGAGCGGTGTTGAACGGAGACGACGTGGCGCTGCCGACCGGCACAGTGACTTTGCTGCTGGCCGACGTCGAGAACTCGACGCGGCTGTGGGAGACCCAACCCGAGGCAATGACCGACGCCGTAGCCCGCCTGGACCACGCGGTAGTCGAACTGGCCGCGGCCCATAACGGGGTGCGCCCGGTAGAGCAGGGTGAGGGTGACAGCTTCGTGATCGCGTTCACCCGCGCGTCCGACGCGGTGGCGTGTGCGCTGGCACTACAACGGGCAGCGCTTGCACCGATCCGGTTGCGCATCGGCGTGCACACCGGCGAAGTGGAGCTGCGCGGCCACACCAGTGAGGCAGGCAACTACATCGGCCCGTCGATCAACCGGGCGGCACGATTGCGGGACCTGGCACATGGTGGGCAGACGGTGCTCTCCGGCACCACCCAAGACCTGGCCGCCGATACGCTGCCGGCCGACGCCTGGTTGCTCGATCTCGGTCGTCACGAGCTGCGGGGCGTTGCCCGCCCGGAACGAGTGGCGCAGTTGTGTCACGCTGATCTCGACAATGAATTTCCGCCGCTGCGCACCACGAACAGCAGCGGAGTCGGTCGGCTACCGGTGCAGCTCACCAGCTTTGTGGGACGTGGCGTCCAGATCGCCGAGGTGCGGTCGCTGGTGGCCGAGCACCGACTGGTGATGCTGACCGGGGCCGGTGGCACCGGGAAGACGCGTCTCGCAACGGAAATCGCGGCCGGCCTCGCCGACGAGTTCCGAGATGGTTGCTGCTTCGTGGACCTTGCTCCGGTCACCGTGCCCGCAGTCGTCCCGGCCACCGCGGCCCGCGCGCTGGGGCTGCCCGACCAACCGGGTCACTCGACGATGGACGCCCTGATCCGGTTTCTCGCGGATCGTGATCTGCTGATCGTGCTGGACAACTGCGAGCATCTGCTCGACGCAACCGCGCAGTTGATCGTGGCGTTGCTCGACAGGTGCCTGAACCTGCGAATCCTGGCAACCAGCCGCGAACCTACCGGTGTCGCCGGCGAAGTGACGTTTGTGGTGCCGTCCCTGTCGCTTGCCGACGAAGCCGTTGAGTTGTTCGGCGACCGGGCCGCCCGGGCACGGCCCGACTTCAGCGTCACCGATCACAACATCGATACCGTGTCGGAGATCTGTCGCCGTCTCGACGGCATTCCGTTGGCGATCGAGTTGGCGGCTGCGCGGGTGCGGGCGCTATCGCTGGAGGAGATCGTCGGCGGCCTGCACGACCGGTTCCGGCTGTTGACCGGCGGGGCACGCACCGCGGTACGCCGGCAACAGACGTTGCATGCGTCGGTGGACTGGTCTCATACATTGCTCACCGAGCCCGAACGCGCCCTGTTTCGCCGGCTGTCGGTGTTCCTGGGCGGATGTGACCTCGACGGTGCCCAAGCGGTGGCCGGAGCCGACGGGGTGCAGCGCTACCAAGTACTGGACCAGCTCAGCTTGCTGATCGACAAATCGCTCGTCATCACCGAAAATACCTGCGGCCGAACACGGTACCGGTTGCTGGAAACGGTTCGTCACTACGCGCTGGAAAAGCTGGGCGAGTCCGGCGAATACGAGGCGGTCCGGCTGCGTCACCGCAATCACTACCTGGCCATGGTCGCCACACTGGACGCGCCGGGCGAGGGCGCCTACGAGGAGGCCCTGGAACGGGCGGAACTCGAGATCGATAACCTGCGAGGGGCGTTCGGCTGGAGCCTGGAGATCTCCGAGGTCGAACAGGCCCTGACGCTCGCGTCGTCGTTACAGCCACTGTGGATGTCACGTGGCCGGGTTCGTGAAGGGCAGAGCTGGTTTGACACCGCGCTCACCGACGACACGGACATTCCGGGGCGGTTGACCCAGGCGGTGCTGGCCCGCTCCCTGATCGACAAGGCGGTGCTCGATTCGCTGTCGGGTGCCGCCGGCGCGATGGAACTGGCCGAACGAGCCCTGGCAGCGGCGCGCGAAACCACCGATGCCGCCCTGGTCCTGCGGGCGCTGACCGGCTGCGGCTACATCGCCGGATATCGAGCCGAGACGGCAGATCACTACTACACCGAAGCCTCGCAGCTGGCCAGGGAATTGGGCGACCGGTGGCAGCTCAGCCAGATCCTGGCATGGCGGGCGAATTCGCCCGTCATGACCGCGGAGCCGCGGGCCATCCGCAACTCCGCTGAAGAAGGCCGCGACCTCGCCGACGCGATCGGGGACCGACTGAGCTCGCGGATGTGTCGCCTCTGCCTGGGGTGGGCGCAGCTGTACGAGGAGAACTTGACCGGGGCCGTCACATCGTTCCAGAGTGTGATCACCGATTCGCAGGCCGCCCGTGACCGACTCCTGGAGTCCAATGGCCTTGCCGGACTTGGCTATGCACTGGCCTGGCAGGGCAAGACGGCCGAGGCACGCGCGGCGGCCGAGGCAGCCATCGCGACGGCCGTGGAACTCAGTGAGATTTTCACCGGCGTCGGCTATGGGGCATTGAACACCGCGGCGTTGGCCGCCGGCGATGTCGCGTCGGCCCGGGAAGCCGGCGAGATGGCCTGGGCCCAGCTGAACCCGATGGCCGGCACGGTGGCTGGGCTCATCCCCTACCTCGCACAAACTGAGCTGGCGGGCGGTGACCCGGTGGCCGCCCGCCGCAAGGCCGACGAGGCGGTGGCCGCGTCAACGGGCTGGCATCGGGTATTGGCGTTGACCACGCGTGCTCGTGTCGCTATCGCCCTCGACGATATAGAAGCCGCCGAGCGTGACGCGTACGAGGCGCTCGGCGCTGCGCTGGACGTCGAAGCGTACCTGGGGATATCGGACACCCTGGAGTGCCTGGCGGCCATCGCACAGCGGAGCGGCGCCTACCGTGAAGCCGCTCGGCTGTTCGGTGCGGCAGAAGGAATTCGGCGGCAGATGGGCGCGGTTCGTTTCACGATTTGGGACAGCGATTACGAAGCGTCGGTGGGATCACTGCGAAACGCCCTAGACAGCGCGGACTTCGAAGCCGCGTGGGCGGCCGGCGCCGACTTATCGGTCGCCGACGTGATCGCCTACGCGCGACGCGGGCGCGGCGAGCGCAAACGCCCCTCTAGCGGCTGGGCATCACTGACCCCGACCGAACGCGATGTTGTCCGCCTCGTCAGTGAGGGCCTGGTCAACAGGGACATCGCCACAAGGCTTTTCATCTCACCACGCACCGTGGAAACCCACCTCACCCATGTCTACGCGAAGCTCGGGCTCAGCTCGCGGGTGCGGCTCGCCCAGGAAGCGTCCCGGCACACCTGACTCGGGGCGTGACGCCATGCTCAGAGGTGGCCGGCTTCACGTGCGGCGCAGCTGTCGTCAAGGAACGTCAGCCGACGCGGATAGCGCGGCGGAGCTGAGTGTCGGCGGGCATGCGGCGACTTCCGGTGGGTCGCTGCTCGTAGTGCTTCGAGGGTCCTACTCGAGTACCCGGTGATCGGTTTCATCGTCGTTCCTCATCGTTGGTGAAGCGCGAGAATTCGATGGGCAGGGTGGCTGGTCCGCTCAATGCGGTCAGCGGTTTCCAGGGGGCGGGACCGGCTAGTCGTGCGTTGGGTAGGCGTTGTGGCATGACGGTCAGGGCTTCGGTCAATTCCAGGCGCGCGAGGTGGGAGCCGAGGCAGTAGTGCATGCCGCCGCCGAAGGTCATTACCGGTGCTGCGCCGGTACGGGTGATGTCGAGGCGGTCGGGGTCGTCGTAGACGGCAGGGTCGCGGTTGGCGGCGGCGGTATTGATGGTCACCACCGTGCCGGCGGGGATGACGAGGCCCGCGTATTCGACGTCGGTGATGGTGATGCGCACCGTGGCGAACGCGACCGGGGTATGCCGTAGGGTCTCGGCCACCGCCGGTGCGGCCAGATCGGGGCGCCGGCCCAGCAGTGCCCACTGGTCGGGGTGCTCACAGAGCACGTGGACCGAGGCGGCGAGCTGGTTTCGGGTCGTATCGGTGCCGCCCATCAGCACGCCCGCGACCAGCATGCGCAGTTCATCACCGCAGAGCCGGTCGCCGTCTTCTTCGGCCCGGATCAGGTCGGAGATCAGGTCGTCGGTCAAGGTGTGGCGCCGGCGCGCAATCATGTCGTCGACGTAGGCGTCCAACGCCTCCCAGGCGGACAAGATGGCCGGCAGATGTTCGGCGACGCCCCAGCCGAAGACCTTCATGATGTCTTCGACCCAGTCGGCGAACAGCCCGGCGTCTTCGGGCGGTGCGCCCAGTAGCGCGCAGATGATCGGGACGGGATAGTGCCGGGCGATGTCGGTCACCACGTCGCAGTGCCCGCGATCATGGTGCTGGTCGACCAGGCCGGTGATGGTGTCGACGACGGTGGTGCGTAGCCGTGCGCTCGCGCGAGGGGTGAAAGCGGGGGCGACGAGTCGGCGTAGTCGTCGGTGTGCGGTGCCGTCGAGGCTGATCAGGTTGGCTACGACCCGGTCCCAAACCGGCCCGCTGGTGATGCCTTGGGCGGCAAGGAACATCCCCGGGGGAACCTCGAACCGTGGATCACGCAGCGCGGCGTGCACCAATTCGTAGGTCAACAGCTCAGGCCCGTGCACGCCCATGGCGATCGGGGACTGCGCACGCGCTCGCGCGATGATGTCATGCGCCTCGCTCGGGTGTCGGGCATGCTCGTAATCGAGCACCGGGAGTCCGGCGTCGAACACATTCGGGTGGTCCAGGGCGACGGTCATGGCGGCCTCCTGCTTCGGGTTTCTGGAGTTCACGCTGAGGTACTGAGCGTCGGGAAACATCAGTGCTGACGCGTAATCACGCCGGACGGGGGTCGTAGATCCAATCGATCCGGCGGCGGCCGGCCCCGCCTCACGTGTGCAGCTCGCCCAACAAGCCGTGCGTCACGGTTGACTCCACCGTTGAGACTGCGCGTTTGGCGGACAAGTCCGAGAAAGGTGCGCCCTGAGCGCAGCGTCAGCGGGCAGACCGGGCTCAGATGTCGCTGGAGTAGCGGATCCCGCAATCCGGGATCGACACCCCCGGCCACACCCGTGCGCCGCGCAGCAATTCGCAGCGCGCCCCGATGTCGGCGCCGTCGCCGATCACCCCGTCGCGGATCAGCGCGCGCGGCCCGATCCGGGCGCCGAACCCGATGATCGAGCGTTCGATCACGCTGCCGGCTTCGACTTTCGCACCGTCGAAGATCACCGCGCCGT